>JBQTHQ010000014.1:0-25886 GCA_052389695.1 Bacteroidota bacterium
CTGTTGCGTTACCGATTAAAAGCCGCATACAACGTCATTACCTATCCTGAACATTTGAGTTATTATACTCCCGAAACACTGAGCAATGTTTTTAAACAATCCGGATTTCATAAATTAAAAATAGTAACCACAGGCATTAGCCTAACTCGATTTAAAACGAGTACCGGTAAGAGCACGCAGAGAATAATATCTTCCATCTCAGATGATGAAAAAATAAGAAACCAGGTAGAAAATAAGTGGTATTTGAAATTAGTTAAAAAAATAATTAATTCAACACTAACCTCAATAGGCAAAGGTGATAGCTTAAAAGGATGGTTTATAAAAAGCTAATCGGTTTACAGTTATTGAATAATTTAATACCTCTTCATTCATATGTGCGGAATTTCCGGTTTCTATAGCAATACAAATAAATTCGATAAACAGGATCTCATTAAAATGACAAGTACAATTGGCCATCGTGGACCGGATGCTGATGGTTACTTTATTGATGATTGTGTAGGAATCGGACATCGCAGATTAAGTATCATTGATCTTTCAGATAACGCCAATCAGCCTATATATTCGGCAGACGAGCGTTATGTAATGGTATACAATGGTGAAGTCTACAATTACCTGGAAATAGCAGCTGAATTAAGTCAAAAATTTAAAACAAACTTTAAAACCACTTCTGACTCTGAAGTGGTATTGGAAGCTTATGCCCGGTATGGCTCCAGTTGTATAAAAAAATTTAATGGCATGTTTGCATTTGCCATTTTTGATAAACAAAAAAGGGAATTATTCGTTTGCCGTGACAGGATTGGAATAAAACCGCTTTATTATTTTTGGGATGGAGAAAATTTTGCTTTTGCATCCGAACTAAAAGCGCTTACCAAACTCTCGATACCATTAACAATTAATAAAAATGCAATACATTACTTTTTACATTTAGGTTTTGTACCTGCTCCATACTCCATTTATCAGTTTATTAAAAAACTTGAGTCGGGCACCTGGCTAAAAGTTTCAGCTAAACATTTGGAATCACAAAAGTATTGGGCGGTAAACGAAAAAATTACTGCCGAACTTATTACAAATAAAAAAGAAGCTATTGTTAAGTTAAACGACTTGATAAAAAACTCTGTCAGGTATCAAATAAGGAGTGATGTTCCTTTTGGTGTATTTTTAAGTGGAGGTATTGATTCAAGCTTAGTTACAGCAAATGCAGTGAATCTGTCAGCAGAAAAAGTGAACACTTTTTCTATTGGCTTTGAAGAAAACAAATACAATGAATCTGTTTACGCGAAAGCTGTTGCAGACCATTTAGGAACAAATCATCATGAATTTATTATTTCTTATAAAAATGCCATTGATTTAATTGATAAAATTTTTGAAGTTTATGATGAACCTTTTTCCGACTCATCCTGCATTCCTACTCTGCTTGTTTCACAACTGGCTAAAAAACATGTAACGGTAACACTATCAGGAGAAGGTGGAGATGAATTATTTTTAGGTTATGGATCATATCGATGGGCAAGAAGACTAAACAATTCCTTTATCAATGTACTCAGAAAGCCTATTTCTATAGCTCTTGACAAATCAAACAGTCGTTTTCAAAGACATTCCGCTTATTTTAATTACCCCAGCCGAAATTTACAATACAGCCATATCTTTTCACAAGAACAAAATACTTTTTCACTGGAAGAGTTAGACAATTTAGTAACTATTGATTTTAAAAGCTCATCAGATCCAGTAAATACAACCTTGTTAGAAAATTTTGGAAATGAAATTGAACACTTAAGCAGACGTTTAAAACCTATTGAAAAACAAGCCATATTTGATTTGCATTTTTATTTACAGGATGATTTACTTACAAAAGTGGACAGAGCTAGCATGAGCTTTTCATTAGAAACACGTGTACCACTTCTGGATCACCGGATTATTGAGTTTGCACTTAACCTTTCGCCTAATCTAAAATATAAAAACGGAGTTTCTAAATATCTTTTAAAAGAAATTTTGTATGAGTATATCCCAAAAGAAATGCTGAATAGACCTAAACAGGGGTTCGCAATACCTCTTGAAAAATGGTTAAAAAAAGAACTTTATTATTTAATTGGTGAGAATCTTTCAAAGGAAATAGTTGAAAAATATAACATTATTCATGTTGAATCCGTTAACCAGCTTATAAAAGATTTTTTAAGTGGAAAAAACTATCTGTATAATCGAATATGGTTATTGATAGTATTACATAAATGGCTACAAAAAAACGGCTAACAGGTTTTCAATTTTTAAATTTTGAGTTTCTTCTTATATTTCTTTTCGTACAAGTGTTTCACCACAAATAAACTTGAAACAAAAAAAGGAATGCAAGGTACTTTAAGACGAACAAGGGAACCAAAGTTGGAAGTAGCCAAACCTACGGAGAAGGCAAAAAATAAAGCAAATAACATTGAGAACAACACCAAAGGTTCCTTACTTATAAAAACAAAAAAATTAAGAAACTTTAATTTTATTAGTAATAATGAGGTAAGTAGCAATATATAGGTATTTTCTAAACCTGAAAGAACCATCACCGGGTTTCGTGCTTCCCAAAGAAAAGGGCGAAATAAAGTAGCCGAAATAGCTAAATGTGCTTTGCCCAGTACCCCTTGAACCGAGGGATCAAAATCACCAATATCAAAACTATTCCCTCCATAATATTCTTGCTTTTGATCTATATTAGACACAACGGCTTTCTCTAACACTTTATCAATGGCATAAACGCCAAGCATATCCCCCATCTGAGTTAAAATAAAAATCCCAAAAGCGATGCCCCCGAAAATAAAAAACGGCCCCAAAACCACCCGGATAATTTTATTTTTAACTTTTTTCAAACGTTCATTAGAAAGCCATACTATTGAACCTGGTATCAATGCAAATAAGATATAACCTTTTATGGAAATTAACAGGAAGGATGCTACTAAAATACAGGTAGCTCCACTAAAACTGTATCTTTTTTGAACGAAAAAACTATAAAAATAATAGGTATACCAACCAATAGCAGATAGTGCAATAGTGTCTTTCAAGAGCCCTGAGCCCCAAAATACTACAGAGGGTATGAATAATATCGAAATTGACAATTTCTTTTCTATCGACGGGAATTGTTGATTAAACAATAAAAACAACCGCCACACTCCGGTATAACAAAGCCACGCTAATGAGATGGCTGTTGCTATAAAGCTATGAGCTCCTAAAAGAACCAAAGGAACAAGTAATCGCGAAACATATATTTCTACTTTACCACTAAATTCAGGGTACCCTGTATTCATGTCAAAGCTGGAACGCACCTCTACCGAGTCTCCATTTAACATCATATCTGCAAATGCTTCAATATCCTTCCACATCAGATTTGAGATTGCTTTTGATGTTAGAAAGTAATTAACTGTATCTCCACCAACATAATAAAACTGGTAAATCAGGCACAAAGCTATTGCTCCGCCAATTTTTGCAAATAAACCTTTAGTATACCATTTATACAATGGATTCTTTCCTATATTTTTTTTTTGTATATATCCTGCAATAAAATATATAATCAGTAAATAAATGGGAGCCAACAATAAATCAAAAATGTTCAGTACCATTTCGCCAGACGCGGTTAAGAAAGTTTATTTATGCAAAAATAGCCAATGTTTTTAAATATTGTTTAACTTGTAGCGCTTAACTATTTTAATGATTGTACTTTATATATCGTACGATGGAATGACCGATCCTCTGGGACAATCCCAGGTAATTCCTTATTTGACCGGCTTATCTCAAAAGGGGCATGCCATAACTATTATAAGCTGCGAAAAAAATAACAAGTTTGAGAAACAGGAAAAATTCATTCGTAAATTATTATATCTGAATCGTATTAGCTGGTATCCGATAGCCTACTCCACTTTACCATCTGTATTATCAAAACAACTTAACTTACTCCGAATTAAACAAAAAACCTACGAGCTGTTACAAAACAAAGAATTTGATATTGTTCATTGCAGGAGCTATATGGCTGCATTGATCGGTTTACAGGTCAAAAAGAAATTTGGAACAAAATTTATATTCGACATGCGTGGCTTTTGGGCAGATGAACGCATAGATGGTAAAATATGGAACCTGAAGAATAAATTACAAAAACGAATTTATCTTTATTTTAAAAAGAAAGAAATTGAATTTTTATCAAATGCCGATCATATCATCAGTTTAACACAAAATGCAAAGAACGAGATCTTATCCTGGAAACAGTTTCAACAAAAACCACTTTCAATTGAAGTCATTCCCTGTTGTGTTGACCTGGACCTTTTTTCAAACAATAATATTGACCCATTAAAACAACAGGAATTAAGAAAAAAGCTTGATATCGCAACAAATGATCTTGTCATAAGTTACTTAGGTTCTATTGGTACCTGGTACATGCTGGATGAAATGTTGGATTTTTTTAAGCAACTTTCTCTTCGAAAACAAAATGCCAAATTTTTATTTATTACTCCTGATGAAAAAAAATTGATCTATGAAAAAGCAGAAGCTAAAGGAATTTTTAAAGAACAGCTCATCATTCAATCTGCAGGAAGAAACAACGTACCTCTTTATCTGAGCCTCTCTCAGCTTTCATTATATTTTATAAAACCTGCCTATTCAAAAAAAGCCTCTTCACCTACTAAAACCGGAGAAATAATGGCATTAGGCATTCCCTTGATCACCAACGCCGGCATTGGCGACAGTGATGCCATTTTATCCAACAATAGCTCGGGGGTATTGGTTCATAATTTTACGATTGATGAATACGAACGGATTATTAATCAAATAGATGTACTTTTGAAATTGGATAAAAATAAAATCAGGGAAATGGCACAAGCCAATTTTTCACTTGAGAAAGGTGTTAAATTGTACCATGCTGTTTATGAAAAGATTGCTAAATAAATTATTGAACGAGTCAATATATGAATTCTAAAAACACAATACTTGTAACTGGAGGCGCAGGATATATCGGCTCTCACACCATTATTGAACTTTTAGAAACAACCAATTTTAATGTGGTTTCGATTGATGATTTTTCCAATTCAACTATTCAAACATTTGATCGTATAAAAAAAACAACAGGAAAAAAGATAACAAATTACGAGATAGATTTATGCGATAAAAACACAACGGAAAAGATATTGGAAAACGAAAAAAATATCATAGGGATCATTCATTTTGCCGCTTTTAAATCTGTGCCGGAATCAGTTTCAAATCCATATAAATATTATCACAACAATATTAATTCCTTATTAAATATTTTAGAATGCTGTTTAAAATTCAACATTCCTAATTTTATTTTTTCGTCCTCCTGTTCTGTTTATGGTAATATTGATCAATTACCTGTAAAGGAAACAAGCCCTCTCGGAAAAGCTGAATCTCCCTATGCTTATACAAAGCAGGTTGGAGAAGAAATTATAAAAGATTATGCCATCGCAAATACCCGTCTAAAAACAATCGCATTGCGTTATTTTAATCCCGTTGGAGCACATCTTTCAGGATTAATTGGAGAATTGCCCCTCAACAAACCAAACAATCTTGTTCCTATAATTACCAATACTGCTATTGGTAAGATCAAACAAATGACTGTATTCGGCAATGATTACCCAACACGCGATGGCACCTGTATTCGTGATTACGTGCATGTTTCAGATATTGCCAATGCACATATAAAAGCATTGCAACAACTGATTGACAATAAAAACAAGAACAATTTTTCGATATTCAACTTAGGCACCGGCAATGGTGTAAGTGTATTGGAGGCGATCAGGGCTTTTGAAAAAGTAAGTGGACAAAAATTAAATTACGTCATTGGCCCCAAACGACCCGGTGATGTCGGTGCAATTTATTCTGATAATAGTTTTGCGGAAAAACATCTTGCCTGGAAACCTTCATTTGATCTTGATACAATGATGAAATCAGCCTGGCAATGGGAATTGAACCTGGCTAAAGAAAAGAATAATTAGTTATCTTTTCTTAACCGATTTTAGCTTTTCGCCCGGCATTACAAAAAATGTTTTCAGCCATTTTAAAGCATTTTCTTCCGATAAAAACATTCTGGTGGGAACAACCGGTTTGTTGAACTTAATATATAAGTTTACAACCAGCTTTGCCGCAAATGAATTTACAACAAATACAGTTGCCACCCGATTGATTTCGTCTACATTCTGAGCAGCATAACTTCTTGCTTCACTACGGAACTTAAAACCTTTTTTTACACTGATCAGCACCAGGGCTTTGTTATTTCCCAATAATTGTTTTATTGCCTGAAAATTTTCTTTTATTTTTTCAAGGGTAATATCCGCTCCTTCAAACATTTCAACATGCAGGATACCATCTTCATCAAGATAGACATCCGACACCGAAGTCCTAACCTTATTCATTCCGAAATCTTAAAATTGCACGGGGATGCTCGACAAAATTAAACAATTTTCATCCAGGTGCCTCTTAATTAAAATAGTATTTTAACCGTTTACCCTTTTTCAGAAAACAGCATAAATTATTAACTTTACAGCAAATTTAAAGACCGACATGCAAGAACAACCGGTGATTGATATAGAAGCTGAAAAAAAAGAGATACTTAAACGCTATCGCGCGTTACTATCTGCCTGCCGCAGAACATTAGAAAAAGGTGATAAATTACTCATCCGTAAAGCATTTGATATCGCCCTGGAAGCGCATAAAAATATGCGCAGAAAATCAGGCGAGCCTTACATTTACCATCCCATAGCTGTTGCCCATATTTGTGCCGAAGAAATTGGATTGGGGACAACATCCGTTGTATGCGCACTATTGCATGATGTAGTAGAAGATACTGACCTCACCTTAGATGATATCCGTGGACTATTTGGAGAAAAAGAGGCGAAGATCATTGACGGGCTCACCAAAATATCAGGGGTATTTGATCAGGGCTCTTCCTTACAGGCGGAAAACTTCCGGAAAATGTTACTTACTCTTTCGGATGATGTACGTGTAATCCTTATTAAGTTAGCTGACCGCTTGCACAACATGCGCACATTGGAAAGCATGAAACGCGACAAGCAATTAAAGATCGCCTCTGAAACACTTTATTTATACGCTCCTTTAGCACATCGTTTAGGATTGAATGCCATTAAAACAGAGTTGGAAGATTTAGGCTTGAAATATACAGAGCCCGAACTATTCAATGATATTGAACAACGATTAAAAAATACCGAACCCGAACGTAAAAAATTTATTTCAAAATTTATTGTTCCTATCAAAGAAATTCTTGAAGAACAAGGGCTCCGGGCAAAAATAGTAGGACGGCCAAAATCCATTTATTCCATCCAAAACAAGATTAAAAATAAAGGTGTTCCCTTTGAAGAAATTTATGACCTGTTTGCTATTCGGATCATTATTGATACTCCACCTGAAAACGAAAAATCAGATTGTTGGCGGGTATATTCCATTGTAACTGATTTCTATCATCCCAGCCCTGATCGTCTTAGGGATTGGATATCTACACCAAAAGCCAATGGATATGAAAGTTTGCATACTACCGTAATGGGCCCCGAGGGTAAATGGGTAGAAGTCCAAATACGTACAGAAAGAATGGACGAGCTTGCGGAAAAAGGTTATGCCGCTCATTGGAAATACAAAGACAGCGCTACTGAAACTCAGCTGGATGACTGGATACGGAAGATCCGTGAAATATTGGAAAGCCCTGAAGAAAATGCATTGGAGTTCCTGGATGATTTTAAACTCAATTTGTTTGCTGAAGAAATCTTTGCATTTACACCCAAAGGTGAAATGAAAACATTACCTATTAATGCTACCGCGCTTGACTTCGCATTTGACATTCATACCAAAGTGGGTGAAAAATGTATTGGTGCCAAAGTAAATCACAAATTAGTGCCGCTCAGTTATAAATTAAAAAGCGGTGACCAGGTTGAGATCCTTACTTCTAACTAGCAGGTTCCAAAAGAAGATTGGCTGGGTTATGTAGTAACTGCAAGGGCTAAATCAAAAATTAAAACGGCTTTAAAAGAAGAGCGAAGGAAAATTGCAGAAGAAGGAAGAGATCAGCTCGAACGCAAATTCAATCATCTGAAAATCGATTTTACGGTTAAAAATATCAATGAACTTGCAAACCATTTTAAATTACCAAGCAGCCAGGAATTATTTTATCGTGTTGCAATGGGCAATATTAATCTGAAGCATCTGAAAGATTTCAGGCAGGAACATGGCAAGATCATTCATAAATCAGGACAGATAAAGAAAAAGGAACCTGCACAATCTTTGGAACAAATGGTTACCGCAGCACGTGGTAAATCCGACCTGTTGGTGATCGGAGAAAATCTTCAAAAGATTGATTATAAGCTTTCTCCCTGCTGTACCCCTATACCGGGTGATGATGTGTTTGGTTTTATTACCATTAATGAAGGTATAAAAATTCACCGTGTAAATTGCCCCAATGCCATCCAGTTGTTGTCCAACTATGCCTATCGTGTAGTAAAGGCCAAATGGACCAGCCAGGAGTTAATCTCTTTTCTTTCAGGGATCAAAATTACAGGAATTGATGAAGTGGGGTTGGTAAACAATATCACCAAGATCATTTCCAGTGAATTGAATGTAAATATGCGTTCCATTAGTTTTGATAGCCATGACGGTACATTTGAAGGAACTGTAATGGTATTTGTACACGATACCAACCACTTAACAGAGTTGATGAAAAAATTAAAAAAAGTGAACGGGGTATTATCTGTTAACCGAATTGACAGTAATAACTAATAAATTGTATTTTAGGTCAGATCGGCTCAAAACCCAGCAATGGCTTTGCTTTTGAGCCGATTTCTTTTATTAATATTTTGTAATGGACTTCCAATAATTTTCGTATTTTTATGTTTCAATTTTTGAAAAATGTCAGCTGTTGATACCAAAGAAACTGTAAAAGAGTTGTTTTCCGAATACCTGCAACATCATGGGCATCGAAAAACACCTGAACGTTTCGCCATTTTGAACGAGATCTATTCAAATGGCGGACACTTTGATATTGAATCGCTGTACATTCATATGAAAAATAAAAAATACCGTGTTAGCCGTGCTACACTGTATAATACAATTGAATTATTATTGAATTGCAACCTGGTTACTAAGCATCAGTTTGGAAGAAATCTGGCTCAATTTGAAAAATCGTATGAATATAAACAGCATGATCATTTAATTTGTCAGGATTGTGAAAAGGTCTTTGAATTTTGTGATCCGCGTATTCAACAGATCGAAAAAATGGCAGGTGATATACTACAATTTTCTATCAGTCATCGTTCGCTGAATTTTTACGGAAAATGTACCCGGTTAAGCAATGGAACATGTGAACATAAAAAAATAAAAGAAAAAAAATAAACCTATGATATTCAATTACACAACCAGTAAGAAAAATGAAATAAGCATCTACACTTTGCAAGGAGAGCTTATTGACAGAGAACAACCTGCAGCAATGCTGGCTGAGATCGAGAGCGGCATCTCTAATAACTCTGCTAAAATCTTGTTAAACATGGCAGATCTAAAATACATCAATAGCAGCGGTTTAAACGTGATCATTAATATTTTAACGAAAGCCCGTAAAGCAGGTGGCGATGTTGCTATATGTTGTGTAAGCAAAAAAGTGAACGACCTTTTGGTGATCACTAAATTAAACAGTGTATTCAATGTATGCACTGATGAAGCAAAAGCACTTGAGGTCTTGAGTAATTAATATTTTGGCCATTAGGGATTGATTATCGGGATTTGTAATTAGTAAATAGTAATTCGCAATTAGTAGATATATGAAAGTAGATGTATTATTAGGCCTCCAGTGGGGAGATGAAGGAAAAGGAAAAATTGTAGATGTGTTGACCCCAAAATATAACGTGATCGGGCGTTTTCAAGGCGGGCCAAATGCAGGGCATACCTTAGAATTTAATGGAATAAAACATGTATTACATACCATACCATCTGGTATTTTTCATGATAAAGCAGCAAATATTATTGGTAATGGTGTGGTGATTGACCCGGTAGTTTTTAAAAAAGAGATTGATGCTTTAAAAAAACTAAATGTGGATGTAACATCAAAACTGATCTTATCCAAACGTGCGCACCTGATCTTGCCTACACATCGTTTATTGGATGCTGCATCAGAAGCTTCCAAAGGAAAAGAAAAGATCGGTTCAACACTTAAAGGAATAGGCCCAACCTATATGGATAAAACCGGCCGTAATGGTTTACGAGTAGGAGATATTGACAGCCCGAATTTTAAAGAAAAATACAATGCATTGGTTGAAAAACATAAACAACTATTAAATTTTCACAATTATAAATACAATCTTTCAGAACTTGAACCTGCCTTTTTTGAAGGCATTGAAGTTCTAAAAAGCTTACAGCGTGTAGAAAGTGAGCATTATATCAACGAGGCATTAAAAAATAATAAAACGGTTTTAGCTGAAGGCGCACAAGGTTCTTTGCTTGATATTGATTTCGGATCTTATCCTTTTGTAACATCCTCCAATACTATTTGCGCAGGTGCCTGCACCGGTTTAGGCATAGCTCCAAACAAAATTGGGAATGTCATCGGTATTTTTAAAGCGTATTGCACACGCGTGGGCAGCGGTCCATTCCCTACAGAACTGGATAATGAAGTGGGTGAAAAGATCCGTAAAATTGGAAACGAATTTGGTTCAACAACAGGACGTTCAAGAAGAACCGGATGGCTTGATCTTCCGGCATTAAAATACGCGGTAATGATAAATGGAGTTACTGAATTGATCATGATGAAAGCAGATGTATTAAGCGGTTTCGAAACAATTAAAGTTTGTACAAAGTACAATTACCAGGGTAAAAAAATTGATTACCTTCCTTATGATTATTCTCCTGAATTGCTTTCACCTATTTATACTGATCTTAAAGGCTGGAACCAGGACCTTACCGGCTTAAACAGTCCGGAACAAATGCCGGAAGCATTGAATGATTACATTACATTTATTGAGCGTGAAACGGGTGTGCCAATTACAATTGTATCGGTGGGGCCCGACAGAACTCAGACATTGATTCGTAAAAAGGAATTGGTATAATAGTTGCCTGAAAGCAAGCTCGTTTATACCAGCACAATGACTAAAACAGGAAATAAAAATTTGATGCTTTTAAAGATCAGATTCTTTTTATTTCCTGTTTTTTATTTTTTACTTTTTACTCCCCTATTCTCCTACTCCCAAAAAAAAGTAGAAATCATAAACGCTGGTTCCTTAAAATTTGATAAAAATTTGGGAAAGGGTGCCAAACGTTTGATTGGTAATGTTCAGTTCAAACAAGAAAACACCTTGATGTTTTGTGACAGCGCTTACTTTTATGACGATAACTCTCTTGATGCATTCGGACATGTGCATATCCAGCAGGCTGATAGCATCCATCTGTACGGCGATTTTCTAAAATACAACGGAAATACAAAAAAAGCCATTCTTACAAAAAATGTTATTGTAAATAAAGGTGACATGCAGCTGGCTACTGATATATTGAATTATGATATGTCAACAAGTGTTGGTTATTATACCACTTCGGGAAGGATCATAAATAAAGAAAACGTTTTAACAAGTGATCATGGTTATTATTTTGCAAAAAAAAATGAAATTAACTTTAAAAAAAATGTAGTATTAACCAATCCGCAATTTGTGATCAATTGTGATACCATGCGTTATAATACCAATTCCAAGATCACTTATTTTCTGGGGCCCACAACAATTAAAAGCAAAGAGAATATGATCTATTGTGAAGATGGCTGGTATGACACACATAAAGATTTATCTCGTTTCAGTAAAAACTCATACATTTTAACACAGCAACAAAAAATGCTGGGAGACAGTATGTACTATGATAGAAAAAGAGGTATTGGAAGGGCAGTAAAAAATGTTCAGGTTATTGACACCACACAAAATTTAAACATTAAAGGTGATTATGCAATTCACAATGAAATTACCGGCCTTTCAATTGTTACCGGGCATGCCCTGCTTACACAGATGCATGAAAAAGACACCTTGTTTTTACATGCAGATACATTAAAAGCATTGGGAAGAAACCGAAAACACCTCGGTGCAGATTCTCTTAGAAAAGATACCATTAATAAACAGCAGCGATTGTTTGCTTATCATAAGGTAAAATTCTTTAAAAAGGACATGCAGGGAAAGTGTGATTCAATGTTCTATATCACAACTGATTCTGTCATGAAACTATATGGGAAACCTATACTCTGGTCGGAACAAAACCAATTAACTGCGGACAGCATAAATATTATTACTGGAAAAAAGTCGTTGCGCTCAATGGAATTAAAAGGTAGCAGCTTTATTGTATCAAAGCAAGACACTTTGCGGTATGACCAAATACGAGGCAAATACATGAAAGGATTTTTTAAGGAAAGTAAATTGTATCGTGTAAATGTGGAAGGGAACGGACAAACCATTTACTATGCTAAAGAGAAAAACGAGAAAACAAAAAAAGAAGAAATAAAAGCCGTAAACCGGGCTGATTGTAGTGATCTGAATATTTATCTAAAAAATAATCAGATCGACCATATTACTTTTATCACCAAACCCGATGCTACACTTTATCCTTTAGATCAAATTGACACAAAGGAATTAAAGTTAAAAGACTTTACCTGGAGAGAACGTGAACGCCCACTTAAAATGAAAGATATTTTTGTGTGGTAAAGATCTTTTTTCAAAACTTAATATAAACTAAGTTTAACTACATTCTTAAAATAAAAAAAGTCCTCCGCATTGCTTCGGAGGACTTTTTATCTTAAAACGCTAACGATTATTTGTTAACTGATTTTTTTAATTCTGCACCTGCTTTAAATTTAGCAACTTTTTTAGCAGCAATTTTGATTGTTTTTCCGGTTTGTGGGTTACGGCCTGTTCTTGCAGCTCTTTTAGAAACAGAGAAAGAACCAAAACCTACTAACGCAACTCTGTCACCTTTTTTAAGTGCTGTTGTTGTAGCGTTAATAAAAGCATCTAATGCTTTTTGTGAATCCGCTTTTGTCAATTTTGCTTCAGATGCAATAGCATCAACTAATTCTGCTTTGTTCATTTTTGTTTTGTTTTAGGGTTTAACATGTATTTATGGATGCTAAAGTATTAAAACATCAATATCCAAGCAAGTTTTAAGGCATAAAAAGCGTAAAATGTTAATAAACGAGGGTTTTGTTGATAATTAGCCTATTACAACCCAACAAAACAGGGCATTTTAATAAGGTGTTAGATGGAAATGTGGCTAAACTAGCTACAATGTATCGTAGGTTTACTTTCAAAAAAGTCGTAAAAGAGCAGTATATTTGAAAAGAAATGGGTTCGATTGCAAATAAATTAAAGCGGTTATGAAAAATATACTCACCTTAATTTTATTGGTTTTAACAATTGATCTACTCTATTCCCAAACTGATGCTAAAAAAACAAAACAGCTCCCTTCAATAGCTATTGGTGCAGGGCTGCTTTCTTTTAGTGGAGATCTGGATGGTGAAGAAAAGGAAGGTAGCTTATTCGGGAAAATAAAAGCCGGATATAATGTAACAGTTAAGCAACGCATTGGAAAGCATCTCGGTGCATCCTTAAATTGTATTTACGGAAAATTAGCTGATAGTGAACGAAGTAAAACGCGTAATCTGAATTTCCAAGCAACAATAATTCAAGCCGATCTAAATATTAATATACATTTTGATAACCTCATTTTAAAACGTAATAATCAATTTGCCCCCTATTTGTTTGTTGGTTTTGGTTATTTACAATTCGATCCTTATGAAGATCTTACAGACAGGAATGGAATAAAATATAGCTATTGGGATGATGGAAGTATAAGAAGTTTACCGCAAAAAGATGTGGATGCCGCTTATGCAACTATTCTTCAGCGGGACTATAATTACGAAACAAAACGAACTGATAGCGCAAATTCTTCGCATACTACTTTTTCAATGCCTGTGGGTGTTGCATTTAATCTAAAAATGTTAGATAATCTTTCAGTAAATATCGGAGGGTCCTATTATTTTACCTTCACGGATGGAATTGATAATGTTAAAAGTGGTAACAATGACAACTACCTTTTTGCCAATGTATCGGTTCAATACACGTTTAGTAAAAAGTCAAAAGAAGTTAATAAAGGAGGCGAGAATATTGATTTTTCATTACTTGATAAATTAGATACCGATGAAGATGGAATATATGATAATAATGATCGATGCCAGGGAACACCTAAAGGAGTTAAAGTGAATATACATGGTTGCCCTGAGGACAATGACGGGGATGGTATACCGGATTATCGCGACAAAGAATTAACCACAAAAAGCGGAGCAATAGTGGATACAGAAGGTGTGACTCAAACAAATGAAATGATAGCTAACAGGCAAAAGAAAAACAATATAGAGGCTACTGAAAGAAGTCAGGTATTCAATCAAAATCCAAGTTTAGCATATTTAAAAGATCTGGATAATAAAGCTGCGGAAAAACGAAGAAATAATCCTAATAAAATTAATATACCCTTAGCTTTAAAAGCTGCTGATATAAATAATGATGGATATATTTCAGTAAGTGAGATGACGGCAACCATTTTCGGATTTTTTGAAGGATCATCCGATTTTACTGCTGAGAGATTAAATGATCTGGTTGATTTTTACTTTGAACAATAAAGTTTCTAATTTTATTAAGCTAATACCCTCTTCTGCCAACTATTTTTCAATGGGACTTCCCACTCTCTATCAAACGCATTTTTTGCGGCTACCATATTATTGAATACAATAGTTGATTCATTCACTGCACCTTCCCCGGCAAGCCTTTCAAATTCAGAAATATGACACGTAGCAATTGTACTTCCTTTTCGATAAGCTACTTGCATGCGATCAAATAAATTAAGCCCGAATTGCTGTTCCAACTCTTTCATAAATTTTACAGACTTATCAATACTACAGCCGCTTGCTAAAGCTTGTTGCTCATCAACAGCAATTACAATAAAGCGGTTATAGATCACATCAAAGCTTGCTTTTAAGCTGGCTCCGTGTGCTGTCCAATCAGAAATAAATTGGATCCCTGCATTTTTAATATCATTAATTTCTGGATCGGATAATGATCTATTGCTTTGATACACCCATACACGTGCATTCGCAGGCATGTTTTTTATTGTTTCCATTTAAATTTAAATCTAAATTCTTAATTTTTTATTAGTTCCTCCTACCCTACAGATGCTTCCACTATACTCAGCATAACAAAATCTTCGCGCAACTTATAACTATTTCTCAATTTTAAAAGGTCCGCTGTTAAAAAAGTTAGTGCCTTCATCGCCTTCTCTACGAATCTTTGCTTGTATTTTGTGTGCAAGATCGGCATAATGTTTTAAATTGTTTTTTTTCAGAAACTCCGCTGCTTTATCATCTCCGTTAATATAATTGGCCATTGCAGCCCACAGGAATTCTTTTTTTTTCATTAACAATTGAAACGCTTTTTTATCATCCCAGATAGCATTCACAAAAGCCGCAAGCACCATGTGTTTATGTACCAATAAATACTCGAATGCTTTCGGATAACGACTTGCCGCATCTTTCAATTGAACTAACTCTTCAAAATTATTTTGTTGCAACCATTGTGTGGCATAAGTGTCTCCCTCTATCCATGCGCTTGTTTTTTCTATGACTTCTTTACTGTAAAGCATTAATATACCTACGTTTTAAAAAGTATTTTTGGTCTGTAATTCGAATAACAACTAAAACTTAACGATCATTCTCAAATTTAATTGCCTCCTGGTCAGGTAATTTGGAACGGCATACTGACGATTGGTAACATCTTCTACCCAAATATAAGACACAGTATTATTTGTTCCCAATAAATTAAACACTTCCAGGCTAACCCAAACAGATTTCAAATATCGTCCCGGGCTTTTTGGTTTTACTGTTCTGTTCTCCCTTAACACCTGGTAGGAAAAACCAATATCCACCCTGCGGTATGGAGGCATACGCAAGGTTTGTTTGTATCGCTGTGAACGTGGCGGACCAAATGGCACACCGCTTCCAAACAATAAATTTAAATGCATTTTTAAGTCAGGTAAACCGGGCATATTATCCTGGAAAAACAAACCAAAACTAATGCGTTGGTCTGTAGGACGTGGAATATATCCGGGTTCAAATTTAATGCTGTCGACCGCTTTCGTATTAAATGTGTAACCCGGAATAATTTTTTCACCATCACTGTTATAATAATCATAATAAAAATCATCTTTAATATCTTCACGTGTTTCCATGTATGATAATGATGCCCATGACTCCAATCCTTTTACAAATTCTCCATTCACTTTCAGGTCAATACCTGTAGCATATCCACGTGCATTATTTTTAGCAGAATAGCGGATACGAACATTATCAATCTCATAGGGAATTAAATTATCTAAATATTTATAATATGCTTCGGCAATAAATTTAAATGGACGCCTCCAGGCTTTAAAGTTATAGTCGATCGACAGTACAAAATGAATAGAGGTCTGTGCTTTTATATTGTAATTGATCACACCACTCCTATCGCGCAGTTCTCTGTAAAATGGCGGCTGGTAATAATAACCTGAAGATAATTTAAAAAGAAAATCCCGCTTCCAATTAGGTTTTAATCCAAAAGTTGCGCGAGGACCAACCAATGCCTGTCCATTCAGATCCCAATAATTAGCACGAACACCGAGAGTAGCGGATATTACAGAAGTATCTTTTGTTTCTTTGTTCCAGATACCTTGTGCATATCCTGAAATACGATTGGAAGAAATACTTATTTTTTCTTTTACCACATCCTGCAAAATAATTTGTTGGGGTTCAGTTATTGGTAAAGAAAACCCTGCACTATCAACATATTTCCATTCGCTCAACTTATCACTAATTATCTCATTGTTATATTTTAACCCCCATAATAATTGTTTACGTCCTGCAGTATATGACCCCTTATGTTCTCCACTAAAAATATAAGCGGTAAGACTGGTACGTGCATGATCTAAATAAGTGCCTATGCCCCGATTGGCGACAATATCACCAAAATTAGGTTTGCCAAAATCCGTTTCCAATTCATCAATATAATATTGGCCCTGTATATCAAACGCTTCACTTTCTTTACTTTTAAATACAGAACCTATAAATTTCAGATTCAGTTTTTCATTATGATCATGATAAATGGCTGATACTGCCCCCATCATGGTGGTGAACTTATCAATTTCCTGTCCGTCAAAATAAATTTTCAAACGCAACGCCTGATTCACGGTACCAAAATCTGTTTCACGATTTTCAGGAATAACCTGGTAACTGTTACTGGCATAATTTCCTAAAAGATCAATTTGCCAATCAGTTGTCAGATCGTATGTAACGTACCCCTGAACATCAGTAAATGATGGTTTATAATTTGCTTTTGTATCTAAGCCTCCAAGTAAGTACCTGTTTGTTTTATAACGGCCACCTACCATCCAGGTTAACCTGTGACTTTTTGTAAGGCCCTCCAAATGGAGATTTCCGCCCATTAAACTTCCGGAAACCGTTCCTCCGAATTTTCTTGGCCTGCGATATTGAACATCCAACACGCTGGACATTTTATCACCGTATTTCGCTTCAAAACCACCGGCAGAAAAAAGTACAGAAGAAACAAGATCAGGATTGATAAAACTTAAGCCCTCCTGTTGTCCGGAGCGGGTAAGAAAAGGGCGATATACTTCAATGCCATTCACATACACCAGATTCTCATCAAAATTTCCTCCACGAACAGAATACGCAGAACTCAACTCATTACGATTGGATACTCCGGGAAGTGTAAATAATATGGCATTGAAATCCTGACTTGCTGTTGGGATGTGCTTAACATGAATAGGATCTATACGAGTGAGCTCCTGAAATCGGTTGTTATCAGTTACTTCTACCGTTGTGATCTGATTTTTAAAGGTTATTACCCTGTTCATTTCCAAACGTTCATTTGGTTTTAACTGAACGGTACGTTGTTGTTGAATATGGCTCAGGCTGTAAAAAACAATGATCACTTCTTTATCTGCGGGAATGGAATAAGTGAATTCACCATTTTTATTGGTGTATACAGGAGCCTGCGGTGAGCCCAGGATGGAAACACTTACATCTTCTACAGGTTCATTATCAGTATTTGTAATTTTACCGAATACAGTTGCTGTGTTTTGTGCTAGAGACAAAAAAGAACTGAGAGATAAAAAAGAGAGAAGCAAAAAGCGAAAATATTTCATTCCAGCACTTTTTAAGTGAGCTGATTTTTTGCCACAAAGACTCGAAGACTCAAAGTTACACAAAGGTATTTTCTTAGTGATTCTCAGTGGCATGGTGTCTTCGTGGCAACAAAAATTAATTTATTTTTTCTTTTTTTTATTTGAAAAGTCGCCATTTTTCCACGCTTGGATAAATTTAGCCCAAGCGATCGGATTTAATAAATTATTAGGAGGTAGTTGTCCGGCATAATATAATCTGCTTTGATATTGTTGCATAGTATATTTATAGTTGAGGCTTGCATCCATTGCCATACCCACCATTTGTTCTTTCATATCAGCACGCACCATATTTTTATTTGCTCTTGCCATATCATCTTCAGGTAAATTCAGTTTCAAAAATGCTTGTTTAAATTGTTCTTTCGTGGGCCAGGGGAAAACTTCTGTAATATTCAGATAAATGGTATCCGAACGAAGTACCTGGATTAATGAATATTTATTGGTGGTTAAACTATCCGGTATTACAAATACCGCATCACTATAACCGATCGCAGAAAATTCAATAGTATCCAGTTTTTGAGCTACAAAAGAGAAATACCCAAAATAATCGCTCACCGTTCCACGGTTACTTTTTTTTACAATGATACTGGCATAGGGCACTGGACGTAAGCTATCGCCTTCAATCACTACACCGGAGAACTGGATCAGATCACGCTGAATCTTTTTTTCCTGGGCAAATAAATTACCGGAGATAACAAGTATCAGCGCTATTATGTATAATTTTGTCTTCATAAAACTAATTTACATCTCAAAAATACATAAATATTAGGCTTTAACGGCACAAATTTTTACAACGGGAAAAACCTATAGATTATTATAATATAACGATTAAAATATGCCTAAAGATTCTGTTATTCAGTTTCAAACCAAGATATATAAATTAGAACATTTGGTGGGAATGCATTACCTGAAAGTACCCGAAAAAATTGTAAAAAAGATGGGTGGTAAATTCTCCATGCGTTTGTTATGCACTATCAATGGCGCATTAACATTTCAATGCGGATTAATGGCTCTGGGCAATGGCGATGCTTATATCAGTATAAATGCAAAACGGATGAAACAACTGAATGTTACATTTGGAAGTAAAGTAAGTGCTGAATTAAAAAAAGATGAGAGCAAATATGGAATGCAAATGCCTGAAGAACTTGAAGAACTCCTTGCACAGGACAAAGAGGGTAGGAAGCGGTTCAAACACTTAGCCCCCGGTAAGCAACGTTACATCATTCATTATGTATCAATCGTCAAAAGCACACAACTGCGTATCGATAGAGCTATTTTACTGATTGAAAATTTAAAGAAGTTACCTATAGGGAAAGAATCCTTCAGGGAAATGTTGGGTCTGGGGAAACGGTAATCAGTTATTCGTAATTCGCTAAAAATTCGTAATTCGTAGTATCTAGATTCGTACATTCGTTAAAAAATTCGTTATTCGTAGATTATGTACCCTTCATTATACCATGCCATAAAAGATCTGTTCGGATTAGACCTGCCGGCATTTAAAATGTTTCAAAGTTTTGGTTTTTTTGTTGCACTTGCATTTTTAATAGCGGCTTATTTTTGGACCAAAGAATTAAAAAGAAAAGAACAGCAGGGATTATTATCTACCACGACCACTAAAATATTAAAGGGGCAAAAGGCTACTTCATCAGAGCTCTTATTATCAGCCTTAATTGGCTTTTTACTTGGATATAAATTTATTTATATAGCATTTCATTTTTCAGAGTTTACAGAGAACACGCAAGGGTTTTTACTTTCCACCCAAGGCAGTTGGATAGGCGGTTTAGTTGGCGCAGCATTATCAGCCTATTTAAAATATCGTGAGAAGGAAAAAGAAAAATTAGAGAAGCCTGTTTTGGTAGAAGAAACATTGCATCCTTATCAGCATGTTGGGAATCTTACATTAATCGCTGCTTTTGCAGGTATCATTGGCGCTAAAATATTTCACAATCTGGAGAACTGGGATGAGTTTATTGCTGATCCAGCAGGCGCATTATTTTCATTCAGCGGACTGACCATGTACGGTGGATTGATCCTTGCTTCCATTGCATGTATTTATTATGGACATAAAAATAAAATTCCGGTCCCGCATTTAATTGATTCCGCTGCACCTCCATTAATGATCGGATATGCTGTAGGACGCATTGGTTGTCATGTTTCAGGCGATGGCGACTGGGGGATTGATAATACTTCTCCGAAACCAGCTTGGTTAAATTGGGCACCCGACTGGATATGGAGCTATGATTATCCTAACAATGTAAATGGTGTTGGAGAACCACTTGCCAATTGCTTTGATGAAAAATATTGCACGCACCTTGTTCCCCCTGTATTCCCCACTCCACTGTATGAAACGATCATGTGCCTTGTTTTATTTTTTGTTCTATGGAAATTGCGCACACGAATTACTACACCGGGAGTGTTGTTCTCATTATACCTTATTTTTAACGGGATCGAACGATTTTTTATTGAGAAGATCAGGGTAAATACACTTTACCATGTTGGTAATTTTGCTTTTACACAAGCGGAATTGATTTCTACGTTATTATTTTTACTTGGAGTTGCAGGTTTAGTTTATTTCAGAAGGAAAGAGGTTAATGGTTAATGGTTATCGGTTAATAGTTATAGGCCGGATAACCTATAGGCCGGATAACCAATAACCGGTAACCTACTGGGTTTCCTGCGCGAACGTATTATCAGTAATGTTCCAGCCATTTTTATAGAAAAAGATAGCTCCCCAGTCATATTCTTCCCGCTTATACTCATAATCCACACCATTAATGTTCACAGTAATAATAGTCACCTTTACACGGTCCCTGTTATAATTTTTTTCCGTTTTATTCTTAACAATAGGTTTTGGCGGTTCTTCAGGAGCCACTACTATCGGTTTTTTCTTAGGTGGTTCAGGCACATATACCGGTTGCTTTACTTCAACAGGTATTGGCTTGCTTGGCGGTAAAGGGGATACTTCGGTTTTGGTAGTTGTTGGCCTTGGGTTTGGTGTAGGCGGTTTTGGTTTAGGTATAGGATTGGCTTCTGCCTTTTTCTGCATTTCCTGTGCGGAAGCTGTATAATCTTTATCATAATCAAAATCATCTACCTCTCCGCTGAATTTGATCCTGCCAACCGGCTGTGAATAGGTAATTTCCTGTTCTGCGGGTTGTGGATTTAAAATAATAGTAGCAATAAATGGGTTAAATTCTTCCTGCTCCCTTCCTTTTGGAACATGTGCATCTACCACTACACTTTTGGTGATATATCCCATTTTTGTACAGGTAAAAAGATATTCGGCGTTAAGGTCCAGGTCAACCAAGTACTTTCCTCCGCTGGGATCAATTACCCTGTATGGCGCCCCATTTTTAGTAACATTAATTACAGCATGTTTCAGATCACCATCGGTAATGGACAATTTTAATTTTATTCTAAATACCGGAGCCTGGGCAAGGGATCTATAGGAAACAAGAAGCAGTAACAGTATAATCATACTGCCGATCTTGTTAAAAGCATATTTATTAGAAATTGTATTCATGGCAACGGCTCAAAAATACTGAAATTTTTTGCAATCAAATTGAATTTGATATTAAACGAAGGAATGGGACTTTTAGTTGTAAATTTGTTCGTAAATAATCTATATGAATCTTAACTTACA
The DNA here is from genome assembly GCA_052389695.1 of Bacteroidota bacterium. Classification (GTDB taxonomy): domain Bacteria; phylum Bacteroidota; class Bacteroidia; order 2-12-FULL-35-15; family 2-12-FULL-35-15; genus 2-12-FULL-35-15. Next base: position 21,920 of record JBQTHQ010000014.1, read on the forward strand.
AAAACTTTGCCTCAATGTATGCGACCTTTCTAAAGAGGTTGGTTCGTTTATAAAAACAGAACGTACAAAATTTTCTACAAATAGTGTTGAAGTAAAAGGTAAGAATGATTTTGTTTCTTATGTAGATAAAACCGCAGAAAAGAAGCTGATAGAAAAGCTTATAACCTTATTTCCTGAAGCGGGGTTTATTGCAGAAGAAGGTACTTCCACTAAAAAAGGCGATATCTATAATTGGATCATTGATCCGCTTGACGGAACCACCAACTTTATTCACGGAATTCCCTGTTTTGCCATTAGCATAGGTTTAATACGGAATAATACTTTAGTACTGGGGGTGATCTATGAGATAAATTTTGATGAATGTTTTTATGCCTGGGAAAACAGCAAAGCCTATTTGAATGGTAAAGAAATAAATGTATCCACAGCGCCAACTCTGGCTGATTCATTGCTTGCAACCGGTTTTCCTTACTACGATTATGGACGAATGGATGAGTATCTTGAACTGTTCAAATACTTTATGAAAAGCACACATGGCTTACGCAGGTTAGGCTCCGCTGCTACCGACCTTGCTTATGTTGCCTGCGGACGATTTGAAGGGTTTTATGAATATGGCTTACAACCCTGGGATGTAGCTGCAGGTGCATTCATTGTTCAGCAGGCTGGTGGAAAAGTAACCGATTTTAAAGGCGAGAATAATTATATATTTGGAAAAGAACTGGTAGCAGGAAACAGTATATTTTTTGACGAATTTTTAAAAGCCGTTCAAACCCATTTTAAAACCTCACCTAAATCCTCTCCAAAGGAGAGGACTTAAAAGATATGAATGAAAATAAAAACATCTGGCAGTTAATCAAGACCTACTTCCCTGACGTATGGCAATATCTCATCATTGTTATTATTATGATTATTGCTGCTATTTTTATATTATAGTTATTGGTTATCAGTTAATGGTTATTGGTTTATTAAAATTTCTTATCCTCTTTGTCCCACGCCCTTTGCCCTCGTCCCATTTTAATTGTAACTCGTCAATCATAGCCATGATTTTAGTATATTTGCGTTCATGCAAGAAACAATTTTAATTCTCGATTTTGGTTCCCAATACACACAACTGATCGCACGCAGGGTAAGAGAACTCAATGTATATTGTGAAATTCATCCCTTTAATAAAATACCAGAAATTACATCCAGTATAAAAGGTGTTATCCTTTCAGGAAGCCCTTTCTCCGTAAGGGATCCGCAATCACCTGACCCTGATCTATCCATATTCAAAGGAAAATTACCCTTACTGGGCGTTTGTTACGGAGCCCAATTAATGGCACAACGATTCGGCGGCGAAGTATTGCCTTCTAAACACAGGGAATATGGCAGAGCTAATCTGTCTTTTATAAATGGTAAAAATGAATTATTCAAAGGGTTAACAAACAACTCCCAGGTGTGGATGAGCCATGCTGATACCATCACTAAAATACCGGATACCTATGAGATCATATCCAGCACAAAGGATGTACAGTTTGCGGGCTACCAGGTAAAAGGTGAAAAAACCTATGGCATTCAGTTTCATCCCGAAGTATATCACTCAACCGAAGGAAGTGTTTTATTGAAAAATTTTGTTGTGGATATATGTGGTTGTGCACAAAGCTGGACACCCGATTCGTTTGTGGAAACAACAGTGAAAGAATTGAAACAAAAGATCGGGAATGATAAGGTTGTTTTAGGATTGAGCGGTGGAGTTGATTCCAGTGTGGCTGCCGTTTTATTGCACAAAGCCATCGGCAAAAACCTGTATTGCATATTTGTTGATAATGGTTTGTTACGCAAGAACGAATTTGAAAATGTGTTGGAATCCTATAAGCACATGGGATTGAATGTAAAAGGCGTAAACGCGAAAGACCGTTTCTATAAAGATCTTAAGGGTGTAAGCGATCCTGAGAAAAAACGCAAAGCCATTGGTAAAGTATTCATTGACGTGTTTGATGAGGAATCACATAAGATACAAGATGTGAAATGGCTGGCACAAGGAACTATTTATCCTGATGTAATTGAATCCATATCTGTAAAAGGCCCTTCCGCTACCATTAAATCACATCACAATGTGGGCGGCTTACCCGATTTTATGAAATTAAAAATTGTTGAACCTCTTAACACTTTATTTAAAGATGAAGTTCGAAGGGTAGGTAAAACATTGAATATTGATGCGGCCATCTTAAACCGCCACCCTTTCCCGGGTCCAGGATTAGCCATTCGTATACTTGGAGATATTACCGCAGAAAAGGTACGGATATTGCAAGAGGTAGATTCGATCTTTATTGATAATCTGAAATCATCCGGATTATACAAAGATGTATGGCAGGCCGGAGCTATATTTTTACCGGTGCAATCTGTAGGTGTAATGGGTGATGAACGCACCTATGAAAATGCAGTTGCCTTACGCGCCGTTACAAGTACAGATGGCATGACTGCCGACTGGTGCCATTTACCGTATGAGTTTTTAGGACAGGTATCCAATGAGATCATCAATAAAGTAAAAGGCATAAACCGTGTGGTATATGATATCAGCTCTAAACCACCTGCTACAATTGAATGGGAATAAAACGAATTACGATTTACGAATGTTGATTGATGATTTTAAAAATAAAAAATTAAAGAAATACGAAATGCAAATTCGTCATTCGTCATTCGTCATTCGTCAATTTTCAATACTTATTACTTATTACTTATTACTTATCACTTCCCCTTCTTTCTCCCAGGAAAAAGAATCAACTGATATTCATAAAACCCGCAGCTCTGCAATCATAGGCGGACAGAAGTATCATTTACATACCGTTGAAAAAGGTCAAACACTTTTCGCGATCGCTAAATTTTACGGAAAAGATGTGAATGATGTAGTACTTGAAAATCCTGAAGCGATCGATGGAATAAAACCAGGGCAGGTATTGAAAATCCTTATTGATAAAAGACCGGCTACTTTAACAGCTACGGACACTTCCAATTATATTATTCATAAAGTAGAACAAGGACAAACGTTATACTCGCTCTCCAGGCAGTATGGTATATCTGTTGAAAAATTAAAGACAATTAATCCTCAATTAAAAGATGGTTTAAAAGTTGGCCAAACATTAAAAGTGCCATCCAACAAACCTAAAACTGAAACAGTTACAGGTAAAAAAATGGAAGTGCCCGCAAAAGTAATCTCAGGCGATTCGATAGCCATTTCCAAAATAGAAGCTACTGACAGGATCAGTTCGACTTTTTATACGGGGGAACTAAAGGATGAATATAATGTTGCTTTTTTCCTGCCTTTTCATGCGAATGAAGCAAATTCCATTGAGCTTGAAAAAATAATAAAAGGAGATGCTGAATTTCCTAATAAAACCAATATTGCTCTCCATTTTTATGAAGGATGCTTGCTTGCAATTGATTCATTAAAAAAACACAAAGTAAACACGAAAGTTTTTGTATATGATATTGATGATGGCGATTCATTAAGCATTGCCGGTATTTTGAAAAAGCCTGAACTGGCATCCATGGATCTGATGATCGGACCGTTGTATGGCTCCAGTTTTATGCCTGTCGCAAAATTTGCAAAAGAACACAGTATTGCTATTGTATCTCCGTTTACACAAGTAAATAAAATATTATTTAACAACCCCTATGTGTGCAAGCTTTCTCCTTCAGGTACTTTACAGGTTGAACAAATGGCACATTTTGTAGTGGATACTTTTAATACACAAAACATTCTCTTGATAAATACAAGCAATCCCAAAGACATATCTTATTTCAATGCTTTTAAAAATACGGCTAATGAAAAACTTTTAAAAACCGGCCATCCAATTGCTGATAGTGTGAAAATTGCTTATCATTTAACGGCACTGCAAGGCATGCTTCATGCAACAAAAGTGAATGTAGTGGTATTACCTTCAAACAATCAATCCTACGTTTCTGATTTTATAAGTAAATTAAATGTACT
>JBQTHQ010000015.1:0-12784 GCA_052389695.1 Bacteroidota bacterium
ACTCTTATCGGATTTCATTAAAAATGAGGTTAATCTATTAACAGAAAAAACAATCATTTCTACTTGTTCATACAGCTATATTTTTGAATCTATAAATTGGACTATTTAATATTTGGATTTGGTATAAATTATTTTTCACACGGTGGTGAACTTCTTTGAGCAATACATCCTTCTCTTGAACAGATTGCCGCAATTTTTCATTGGCTTCCTTTTTTTCTGTAATATCCAACCCTATGCCTGATATTTCTATCACTTCTCCCTTATCATCAAAAATTGGATTTAGGAAAATTTCGCACCAGATAGAATGTTTTGATGTTTCATTTATCTTGGTTTCAAAATATTGCGACAGCCCTTTTAAAACATTTTCATGTTTTTGCATCCAAAAATTATTATACTCTGCGGAGGAAACAGCAATACCGGTTATTATTGACATGCCCAGGTAAATATCAATACCATAGATCATTTTTATAAGATTACTGAAATTATGATTAAAAGAAGTAAGGCGATGGTTGCGATCACAGGTCCATATTATATGGCTGCTGTTTTCAATGATCGCATTCAATTTTGCCGATTGTGAACGTATTTTTTCTTCTACCCGCTTGCGTTCTGAAATATCATGTGATATTCCTATTACACCTATCCGTTCACCCGCTTCATTTTTTAATACCGATGCAGACAAATACACATCAAATATTTCCCCGCTTTTTTTTCTGTTTTTTATTTCACCTGTAAAGGCTCCTTTTTCATTCAGTGCTTTTTCTACAATTCTTTCTCTCTCTTCCTGGTCAGAATACAACATTTTGACATGTTTTCCAATTACTTCCTGTAATTCGTACCCAAATATTCTTTGGCCTGCAATATTAAATTCGGTTATAAAACCATTTTTATCTGATGCGCAAATCATGTCCAATGAGCTATCAATTAATAAATGGGTATATTTTTGGGCCGCTTTTAAAATGCGTTCTGTGTTTTTTCGCTCATTGATCTCCAGTTGCAATTTTTGGTTAGTTTCTTCTGCAATTTGTGAACGCAATTGTTCCTTATATAATTGTTTTTTTGCTGTTAGGTCATGAAAAACAACTTGGATTCCATCCATTCCATTATATTTTATCTGGACGGGTTTGATTTCAAGTTCCTTGAGTTCTCCTTTTAAATTTTTTATTTTTATTTCTACAAAATCAAGTTGTTTTCCTGCATTTATTCTTTTAAGTTGTTCTCTTATTTCTTCATGGTATTCAGGTAATATGTATTCCATTACTAAAAGTCCATCCAATTCTTCAAAAGAATCTACTCCCGTAATTTTCAAAGCGCTGGGGTTGGCAAATTTTATTCTGCCCTCAATGTGAATGAGCACACCATCGGTAGAATAATCGATCAGACTTTTATAATTTTCACGGCTTTGGGTTAATTCCAGTTCGTATTGCTTTTTATCAGTTACATCGCTAATAAATCCTTCTAAAAATAATAATGTTTTATCTTCAGAAAAAACACCCTCGCCTTTTTCCCAAACCCATTTTTCCTTTCCTTTTTTAGTGATGATCCGGTATTCGATCTCAAAAGATGTTTGATTTTTTATCGCTTTTTTAACTTGTTCGCTAACATAGTTTCTGTCCTTTGGATGAATAATATCAACAAATGCCTTTTTTTTGTTATTTATAAAATCTTTAGGAGAATACCCGGTAAGTTGCGAAAAACCTTTGCTGATATAATGCATGGTCCATTCATCATCACAGTCACAGCGGTAGGCCATTCCGGGTAAATTGCTCATAAGTGTAGAAAGCGTGCGTTCGCTCTCTCTTAACCGTGCCTCATATTCCTTGCGTTCAGAAATATTATAAACCACTGTTGCCCGGATGATTCTTCCGAAATATGGAATATTCTGTCCTTTAGATAAAACCGACACAATACTTTTATCTTTCCTGTATGTCTGCACTTCAAATAATTCTGAAGAGGGTAAACGAATTAACCTTTTAGCTTCATTACGCTGTTTTGGAACTATAAAATCCGTAATAATATTTTTGCCAATAAGCTCCTGAATAGATCTATACCCATACATTTTCAAAAACTGGTCATTGGCATCAATTATCTTTCCATTTTCGCTGAATACGATCCCTTCAAATGTGGCATTAGAAAGTATCTTAAATCGTTCTTCACTTTGTTTAAGAGACTTTTGTGCTTCAATTTCTTTCGTGATATCTGTCGCCTCCACAATCACATGACTAACTTTCCCTTGTTCTATTAAAGGTGTTGCCTTACAGGAAACATGCACGAGTTGCCCGGTCAATGAAAATGCACTAGTCTTATATTCCTGTGGTTTGGCTGTTTTAAAAACTTTTGTAATCGACCTTTTTATAATCGCCTTCGTATCTTCACTACTAAATTCATAGGCTTTCCTGCCAATTGCTTTTTTTTTTGATACTTGATTAATATCAATGATCGTCATATTTTTATCTATGACAACAACAGTATTAGCCGAATGTTTAAATACCGAAGCCCATTTTTTTTCTTCTTTTGATGATTTTTTTGAACCGGAAGATTTTTTCTGGGATAATAACCTCACCTTTCGCTGAAGTTTTTTTACTTCTGCGATCAACTGGTTTTTTGTCTTTTGTGAGGAAGCCATTTTTGAAGTTGCTATTTGATCCTCTCTTGTGATGTTATTGTTTCGGGTACTACTTTTACTCCATCGAACCGAATTTCAACATCATTTTTAAATAAAATAGTTAAAAATAAAAATCCTGACTCATCAAAAAACTTCCATTCTCCTTCCTTTAATCCTCCCACGTATTTCCCCATTTGTCTTTCTTTTCCGTTGGGATAATAAAATACCTGCATTCCATCAGGGGTGCCGTCAATAAACTTACCGGTAAAACGTAATTTATTATTTTCAATATAAAAGTGCTTCCATTCCTCATCGCGTTTATCTGCTTTATACGAGCCTTCCTCACGATAATCCAATAACTCCAGCATCCATGGGCCCTCTTTTTGTCCATCAATAAATTCTCCTTTGGTTATTACTTTTCCTGCATCACTATATTCAGTCATAATCCCATCAAGTATTCCATTCCTGTAATTCTCTTCGCGTAAAATGTTTCCGCTTTCATAAAACCATTTCCAAACACCTTGCGCTTTTCCTTTTTTATCATATTTTCCTTTTTGTTCTATTTTTCCGTTGAGGTGATAAAACACCCATTCACCGATGCGTTTGCTGTTCAAATATTCTCCTTCAGATTTCAACTGGCCGTTTGGATGATATTCCTTCCAAGGTCCTTGCTGCCGACCGGCCGTGTCTAAAATTCCTTCTCCTGTTAAAACACCCTCCACGTATATTTTTGCACTGATCACTCTTCCTTCGGGTGAAAATTCACGATGAATGCCTTCCGCTACTCCGTCTTTGTAAGTAGCTGTAAATTTTACCGCTCCTCCCTCATGATAACCTGTTTTAACATCCAGTTTTGCCAATTCAGGGACATTGGTCTGGATAACGCCGTTAATATATTTAGTAGTATTTACAAGGCTTCCTTTTGTTGAATACTCTTTGAAATAGCCATTCATTTTATCATCCGTATAATTCACCTCATTTTTAAGCATTCCTGTTGGATAAAACTCTTTCCATACTCCCTGTTTAAGTTTATTATTATCCCTGCGGTTTATTTTTTCTTCTTTCTGGATAAACCCCATCTTATATTGAGTTAGTGTAATAATGGTACTATCAGGAGCATATTCATAACCTTGCCCTTCTTCTTTCCCATTAACAAAAGGAATGGTTTGTTTTACTTTTCCATCTTTATAGTAGTTGATCACATCACCTTGTTTTACATCATTAACATAATTTTCAGAAGTAACAAGTACTTTTTCTTTCGGGTCAAATGTTTTTTTAAGTCCATTTTTCTTTCCCTCCTTATAACTAAATTCAAAAGCAAGTTTCCCCTGCTCATTATAAAATTTCCAAATACTATCCAGTTGAAAGTTTTTGCGGTTGCCTTCTGATTTTATAACTCCATTGAGGGAATAGGTTTTCCAGTAACCATCAGGGTTACCATCAAGCATAGGGCCCTCACTGGAAACTTTTCCATTGTCATGATAAAATTTATTATATCCGTTGGGATTGATATTTTGATTAGGCTGTGCAACTAATGCAACAGGAAATAAAAACAAAATAATTTTTAAAAAATTGCGCATAAAATTCGATTCTCTTACAAAATTAAACAATTTGGAGGACTTTTCCTTTTCTCTTTTTTAGGAATAAGCAACGGTTCGGCTAAATCACAAAAAGATGTACTTTTAATTGTTGTAAACGTACAAGCTATGAAATTATTTTTTTACAAAAAAAAATCGTTGCTCTTCCTGTTTTTAGTTTTTAGCAACAATAATTACTCACAAAATTTTCTTCAGGATTCTTTGGAATTAATTACCCATAAACATACTCCCTGGGAAATTTTATCAGGATCAGGAGATGATTCCATCGTTTGTTATAAAAGTACCCATCGTGATATTTATCTGCTGATCACCGGTTTGATCATTGTCATTGCACTCATTGCCATCAAATTACTTTTACTCAATAAGCGTACCAATAAGATTCTTCAAAAGCAGAATACCATCATTGAAGAAAAAAATAAAGACATTACAGATAGTATCAATTATGCGAAGCGGTTACAAAATGCAATACTCCCTCCTAAAGACACAGTTAATAAGATCTTGCCTGAACATTTTATTTTGTATCAGCCTAAAGATATTGTAAGCGGTGATTTTTATTGGATTTCAAGTCATGAAAATAAAATATTGGTGGCAGCAGTTGATTGCACCGGACATGGTGTTCCCGGGGCATTACTGAGTATTGTCGGTCATAATGCGATCAATCAGACAGTAAATGAATTGAATATTATTCAGCCATCAAAAGTGCTGGACACAATGAATGGCATTATTAAAAAAGTACTGAATCAGGATAAAGAAAATGAAATAAGAGACGGAATGGATATGGCGCTTTTCACCTTTGATAAAGGCTCCTATACACTTGAATATTCCGGGGCAAACAATCCGCTTTATATAATAAGTGAAGAAAAGTTAATGATTGTTAAATCATCGCGTATGACTGTTGGAGGTGTTGACGATTTAGCAAAAGATGCTTTCACAAATCATTTAGTACAGCTTAAAAAAGGAGATTGTATTTATATTTTCAGTGATGGTTATGCCGACCAGTTTGGCGGGGAGAATAACAAAAAATTTAAGACAAGCCGCTTGCAGGAATTGTTGATCTCCATTTGTAAAAATTCAATGGAAGAGCAGAAAAAAACAATACTTCAGACATTAAAACACTGGCAGGGCAATAATGAACAGGTGGATGATATTTTGGTGATTGGAATAAAAATTTAAAATATCAATGTGAGCGTTTTAGTGTTTGCTTAAGCCATAGAAACCCAATTGTTCCGGAAACAAGCGAAGCTAAAAGAATTGCAATTTTCGAATTGTTTACTAAGTCGGCATTATCAAAAGCAAGAATTGAAATAAAAATGGACATTGTAAAACCAATGCCGCCTAAAATTCCTGCACCGATAATATCTTTCCATTTTAAATCCGCAGGTAATACACAAAGCCCTAACCCGGTTCCAATAAATGAGAATAGCCAAATACCTAAAGGTTTTCCAATAATAAGTCCTGTGATGATTCCAATACTGTTGGATTGCTCTAAAGCACTTGTCCAATTTTCATCAATTGCTATGCAGGTATTAGCAATAGCAAACAATGGAAGTATAAAAAAAGCAACCGGCTTATGTAAAAAATGTTGGAGCATAAATGAAGGGGATCTTTCTCCGCCATCACCAAAGGGAATAGCAAAAGCTAACAAAACCCCTGTTATTGAAGCATGAACACCTGAATGCAACATAAAATACCACATTGATATACCGCCAATTAAATAAGGAATTAAATTGTGGATTTTCAGTCGATTAAGCAGTAGCAGAAGTCCAAAGATGCTCAAAGCAATAAATAGATTTAAAAAGTTCAATGAAGTGGTATAGAAAATTGCAATTACTATGATGGCGCCTAAGTCGTCTATTACCGCTAATGCAGTCAAAAATATTTTGAGTGAGTTTGGAACACGATTACCTAAGAGCGATAATATTCCAATTGCAAAAGCAATATCTGTCGCCATTGGAATACCGGCACCTGCTTGAGTGTTTGTTCCAAAATTGAAAAATAAAAAAAGTCCTGCCGGAACAAGCATGCCGCCTATTGCTCCAAAGATCGGCAATGAAGCATTTTTTATTCTCGAAAGTTCACCCTGATAAATTTCCCGTTCTAACTCTAAACCTATTAGCAGAAAAAAAATAGCCATAAGTCCATCATTGATCCAATGTACAATACTATGTCCACTCAGACTCAAATCCCAAAATCTAATATAGCCAATTTGCCAGGAGGAATTTGCCAATCCAAGTGAAAGAAGAGTTACACAGACTAAAATTAGCCCTCCGGCTTTTTCGCTGTCAAAAAAATCTTTAAAAAGTTGGGTTAATTTCATAGATGTTTGTAAAAATAGGAAAACTGAATTTATATACTAGGATTTGTAATTAAAACTTGTATATATTTGAAACCATTCAATTATCAACTAACTTAATTATCGTACATGGCAAATTTAAGCATTAAAAAACCCTTGGATAAACTAATGGCGGAAGCTGCCGATAGTGAAAAAGGATTAAAAAGAACGCTCAATGCTAGAAATCTTGTTGCTTTAGGAATAGGCGCAATTATAGGTGCTGGTTTATTTGTTAGAACAGCGTCGGCAGCAGCAAATAATGCCGGACCTGCAGTAACTATTGGGTTTATTGTTGCAGCAGTTGGCTGTGCTTTAGCAGGGCTGTGCTACGCAGAATTTGCATCCATGATTCCAATAGCAGGTAGCGCCTATACGTACTCTTATGCAACAATGGGTGAATTTATTGCCTGGATCATCGGTTGGGATTTAGTATTAGAATATGCATTAGGTGCGGCAACTGTAGGCATTGCCTGGAGTGAATATCTGAATAAATTACTTGAATATGTTGGTATGCGTATACCCTATGAATGGTCGCATTCCCCATTTGAAAAACTAACCGATGCTGCGGGAGTTGTTACAGCTCATGGCATGATGAATATTCCGGCATTGATCATTATTTTTCTTTTATCATTATTATTGATCAAAGGAACTCAGGAATCAGCATTTGTAAACGGATTGATCGTTATAACCAAAGTTGCAATTGTAATTTTGTTTATTTGTTTCGGTTGGTCATACATTAATCCTGCAAATCATACTCCATATATTCCTGAACCATCTGTATTTACAGATAGCCAGGGTGTTGATCATAATTATGGCGGTATCATGGGAATATTAGGTGCAGCGGGTGTTGTATTTTTTGCTTTCATCGGTTTTGATGCTGTATCAACAGCGGCTCAAGAAGCAAAAAATCCTAAGAAAGATATGCCAATAGGAATTTTAGGTTCATTGGCAATCTGTACCATCCTATATATTTTATTTGCACATGTTTTAACCGGTGTAGCATCTGTTGATGATTTTAGAAATCAAGGAAAAGAAGCATCCGTTACGTATGCAATTAACACTTATATGTATGAATATGGTTGGCTGGCAAAATTAGTGACAGTGGCTATCCTGGCAGGTTTTTCATCAGTGATTCTGGTAATGTTATTGGGCCAGTCTCGGGTATTTTATTCCATGAGCGTGGATGGGCTGGTTCCGAAAGTATTTTCTGAACTGCATCCAAAATACAGAACACCGTATAAATCAAACTTGTTATTCTTTATTTTTGTTGGTTTGTTTGCAGCCTTTGTTCCGGGTGATATTGTTGGTGATATGACAAGCATTGGAACTTTATTTGCATTTATATTAGTGTGTGCAGGTGTTTGGATTATGCGTGTGAAAAATCCGGAATTACAACGTCAATTTAAAACACCATTAGTACCATTGGTTCCTATTTTGGGTATAATTGTTTGTGGAGCAATGATTCTTGGTTTAGGCTGGCCAAACTGGATGCGATTAGGCATTTGGATGATAATAGGAGTAGTAATTTATTTTGTATATGGTATAAAAAACAGCAAACTAAATAACCCTGATAAATAATAATATTTTCTAAACAAAAAAAGGACGGTTTTTGCCGTCCTTTTTAATTTCATAATATGTCTGAAAATAATACAGAATTAAAACGTTCCCTGGGATTACTGGATGCAACTATGATCGTTGCGGGATCGATGATCGGTTCCGGAATTTTTATTGTTAGTGCAAGTATGTCGCGCGCGGTAGGTTCTCCTGCTTATTTGCTTTTACTTTGGGTGATCACCGGAGTGATCACAGTAATGGCAGCCTTGAGTTATGGAGAGCTTGCAGGTATGATGCCCAAAGCAGGCGGCCAATTTGTATATATTCAAAGGGCCTTCGGAAATTTAATATCCTTTCTTTATGGCTGGACGGTTTTTACAGTTATCCAGACAGGAGTAGTTGCCGCAGTAGCAGTAGCATTCGCAAATTATACTTCCATATTTTTTCCGGAATTGCAGAATGAAATTTTATCCATAGGATCATTTGTGATTACCTGGAAACAGATTCTCGCAATTGTTACAATTTTTCTGCTTACGTATTCCAATACCCGTGGGATCCGCAATGGAAAAATGATCCAGCTTATTTTTACTTCCACAAAATTGCTTGCTCTGTTCGCGCTTATTGTTTTGGGTATCGCAATGGCATTTAAAAGTGATACACTTGCCGAGAATTTTAAAAATGCCTGGGAGGCATCTACCTCTACTGTAAATGCTGATGGTACCATTAGCATCACTCATTTAGCTGGCTTTGCCCTGATCGGTGCTATGGGCTCCACCATTATCAATTCGCTTTTTTCTGCGGATGCCTGGAACAATGTAACATTCATTGCAGGTGAAATAAAGGATCCTAAAAAGAATATTCCGCGCAGTTTGTTTCTTGGAACTTTGCTTGTAACAGTATTGTATATTCTTGCAAATGTGGCCTACCTTGCTTTACTGCCTTTAAAAGGTGATCCACTAGCGCAGGATGTAATTGGCCAGGGGATTCAGTTTGCAACGAATGATAGAGTTGCTGCAAGTGCTGCAACAATGATCTTTGGAAACACAGCGCTTTTTATTATGGCCGGCTTGATCATGATCTCTACCTTCGGTTGTAATAACGGATTGATACTGGCAGGAGCAAGAGTTTATTATGCGATGGCAAAAGAAAATTTATTTTTGAAAAAAGCGGGAACATTAAATGAAAATTCTGTACCGGCTTTCGCTTTGTGGATCCAATGCGCATGGGCTTGCGCGCTTTGCCTTTCCGGAACGTACAGTGACCTGGTAAATTATTCCACGTTCGCATCCATGATCTTTTATATCGTAACTATAGCAGGGCTTTTTGTATTAAGAAAAAAAGAACCTGATGCTGAACGCCCTTACAAAGCATTTGGGTACCCGATCATTCCTGCACTCTATATTCTTTCTGCACTCGCAATTTGTATCATACTGATTATTTATGATGGAAGAAACACAGGTTTTGGTTTGATCTGTGTGTTTATTGGAATACCTGTTTACTACATAACTCAAAAAAATACAACAGCCAATAGGGAATAGGAATAGTAGATCTATGAAACGAATCATTCGTGATTATTTAACATTCAATAAACGTGAACGTAATGGAGTGTTTGTATTGCTTGCCATTATCATCTTATTAATTGTTTATTTAAACATCTCCCACAATTTTATTAAAGAACAAACAGTTGATTTTACAAAATTTGAAAAGGAAGTTGAATTCCTGAAGAGTTCAGTTCCTGAACAAAATTTAGAACAAAAAAAAGAAATTGAAACTCACGCAACTTTAGAAAGTGAACGGTTTGATTTTGATCCCAATAATTTACCGGAAGCCGACTGGAAACGCCTTGGCTTAAGTGAAAAACAAATTCGTACAATAAAAAATTATGAAGTAAAAGGTGGAAAATTTCGTACCAAAGAAGATGTAAGGAAAATGTATTGCATCTCTGAAAAGATGTATTCGTCATTGGAACCTTTTATCATAATATCTCCCTCTCCCTTGGCAGGTAAGGCAATTGTTAAAAAAAACGAATCAACAATTGAACTTAATTCGGCAGATTCCATTCAGCTTCTTAAATTAAAAGGCATTGGCACCTTTTATGCGAAAACAATAATCAATTATCGAAGTTCGCTGGGCGGGTTTGTTGCTAAAGAACAATTAATGGAAGTGTGGAAATTTGATCAGGAAAAATTTGATCAGATCAAGGATCAGGTAACAATTGATAATTCTAAAATCAAAAAAATAAATATCAATACCTGCACGGGAAAGGAGTTGAAACACCCCTATCTTAAATGGAATGAAGTAAATGCGATCATTAACTATCGCGATAAACATGGTAAATACATCACTATAGATCAAATTAAAAATACAGATATAATTAATGATGAAACATACATTAAAATTGCACCGTATTTGATTATTGAGTAAAAAGTTAATTAAGTTATGTGGGTTAATTAGGTAAAATTATTATGATAATTACACCCAGCCTGATTTATCTTAATTAACTGATAACCTATTTAACTATGTTAGAACAAAAAATAAAAAATTCCATTCGTGATGTTGCTGATTTTCCTAAACCGGGAATATTGTTTAAAGACATCACTCCTCTTTTTCATGATCAACAATTGTGCAATGAGATCATTGAAGAATTTTCAAAACGCATTGCAGATAAAAACATTGATGCTATTGTTGGTATTGAGAGCCGGGGTTTTTTATTCGGTTTTGCATTGGCCAATAAATTAAATGTTCCTTTTATTTTAGTTCGTAAAGCAGGCAAGTTGCCTTACAAGTCTATTTCACATAAGTATGATCTTGAATATGGAAGCGCGATCGTAGAAATGCATGTGGATGAAATTCAACCGGGTTGGAATGTATTGATACATGATGACCTGCTAGCCACCGGAGGAACAGCGGTAGCGGCTGCCAACTTGGTTCAGATGCAAAAAGGAAAGGTAGCAGGATTTGCATTTGTAGTGGAATTAAATTTTTTAAAAGGCAGAAAAACCTTGGAACAATACACGAATACCATTATCAGCCTGGCAGGTTATGCCACTTGAAGTTATATTTGACCAATAGTTGTTCTTAATTCAAAATAGTTCAAAGGATATTTTGAATTTTAGAATAGTTAATGCCGACCGACAATATGTTTAGTCCAAATTTATTGGCTATTATATATTGCGAATCGGTACTACTTTTTCTTTAAATATATCAAAAAACGGAGTCCCGCATATGCGGGACTCCGTCCGTGTCTGTAGCAAACATTAAACGTGCTTAATATACAATCACTTTTTTAAGAGTTTCAGTTGAGACGCCGGTTAAACTGATCATATACATCCCTTTACCATACTCTGAAACATTCAGCTGTCTTGAATAAGTTCCGGTAAAGTCAGTTAATACCTCGCTATAAATGATCTGTCCTAATGTATTTCTCAGCTCCAGTCTATAATCCGCCTTAGCGTCAGTGTTAAACATGACATTGAAATTCCCATCACTTGGATTCGGATAGATATTGAAGAAATAAGCATTATCCGTTTGTGTAATTCCGGTGCTGGTGAAATTTAACGGTGCCGATGCGGTTGAAGAACATCCGCCGGATGTTACTATCACGGTATAATTACCATTTTGCGTTACTGTATACGTTTGGTTTGTAGCACCTGGAATCAATGTACCATTCCGGTACCATTGATTTTCTGTTGCAGAACTAGATGTTAGTACCGCGCCGTTTTGAGTAATGCTAGGTGTTGCAGGTGTGGTATTCACAGTTACTGTTGTAACAGCTGATCCGCTACACCCATTAGTTGTTGCTGTTACTGTATAACCCTGTGTATTAGTCGGGGATACAGTGATAGCAGCACTGGTTGCGCCCGTGTTCCATGAATATGTTCCACCGCCCGTAGCAGTAAGCGTAGTATTTGCTCCGCTACATATTGTTGTATTACCTGTAATAGCTGGTATTGGAGTAGTATTAACATTTACTGTTGTAGCAACTGATCCGCTACATCCATTGCTTGTTGCTGTTACTGTATAACCTCGTGTGTTATTTGGTGCTACAATAATAGCAGCAGTAGTTGCGCCCGTGTTCCATGAATATATTCCACCACCTGTAGCAGTAAGTGTAGTATTTGCTCCACTGCATATTGTTGTATTTCCTGTAATGGTTGGAGTTGGAGTAGTATTAACAGTTACTGTTGCAACCACTGATCCGCTGCATCCATTGCTTGTTGCTGTCACTGTATAATCCCGTGTATTATTGGGTGATACATTAATAGCGGCAGTAGTTGCACCTGTGCTTATAAACTCCTGTACAGGTTTTTGCTCTCCAAAAGTCTTTCTATATGCGACTTTTAGCGGTGTGTAGTTTTCTGTATATGCAAGTTTTAATGCTCCCATCGGATAGCTAAAGTAGTATTTTTCTTTTCATCTGAACTTTTTTTCAGTTGAAAAAAATAAACAAGTTTTCAGCCTAATATTCAGCTCTGATACGCGCGCGCGAACAACGGAGTATTGCTTTATTTAGTGTATATCTGCAAAAAAATATAGTTGCATAAAAATGTAACATGGAGCCGACCGGCCTGCGTTACAGCATTAAATAAAACTTTTTCTTATTGGCCATATCTCTACTTCACCAAAACCCTAAAAACCATGAGCAAGCAAACAGGCTTGATCAAACTAAAAGGCAATATCGGTGGTATTTCCTTTTAC
>JBQTHQ010000016.1:0-12253 GCA_052389695.1 Bacteroidota bacterium
TGCCACTTTTTTAATTGCAAGTCCTCCTCTTGAACAGGCCAAACGTTTCTGGTTTCGGGTAGCAATAATAAGAGGTACAGTGCAGGAAGGCTTTTCGGATCCCGTTACATTTGTAATTTCCTGATATGAAAGCTCCCCGGATTTTCGGGGAGCTTTATAAAACTAATTGTTCAATTGGCTGACGATTAATATCTTTACTGAATGCCGGTACTACTACCAATATTATATGCACTCCTCTTTATTTTTCTCATTTATAAAATAAATTTTTTTACGCTCCCTTCCATTTCCCGAAATGCAATTGCCGCTGTTTTCATTTTTAAAATAATTGCGGGAACCTTTTTGTGGTGGTTGTATACGTATCATTATCCCGGTGCTGATCTGTTGGATTATTTTAATGATGGTAAAACGTTATTTAATGTATTGCTCCGGGATCCCGGATTATTTTTTCAAATAGTTTTCCAAGGTGCTTCTTTTCCTAAATTACATAGCTGGAATGACAGTTTTGAACACATTTTGTACAATGATGCACATACAATGATAGTGCTCAATACCCTATTACATTTCTTTTCATTAGGGCATTTTCATGTGCATACGGTATTCATGTGCTTTCTTTCCATTATTGGATTAACAGCCTTATTCAGATCTTTTTTACCTTTTTTTGAAAATGGGAAAAAAATACTTTTTGCCGCTGTTTTTTTGATCCCATCCGTATTGTTCTGGAGTTCCGGTGTGTTAAAGGAAGGATTGCTGTTTTTTGGAATGGGAATGTTCCTGTATGCTACTAATTGCGGTTTTAGAACAACATATCATTTGAAACAACTAGTTGTGATCCTGGTTTCAATTACACTTCTTTTACTTGTAAAATTTTATGTGCTGATCGCCTTGTTACCCGGATTGTTGCTCAATATGTGGATCTCAAAAACATCCGCAAAATTTATATTTATAAAATATGCAGCTGTAATTTTTATATGCTGTTTTGGAATAATATTCGTATCCAATATTAATAATGATTACAATCCTTTAAAAATTATTGCCGACAAACAGGCGAAAGCGATCAGTGAGGCAAAAGGCGGAGTATTTTTATATAATGAAGTACATTTTGTTTGTATTGATTATAAGAGTAAAGCAGATTTACTGAATCCAATAAATGATAGCGTTTATACAATCAATAAAGGAAGCTCCTATTTGCAGTGGGACCTGGATAATATGAACGATACTACGTTTATAGTTAATTCTATTGATACTGCCCGATACACTTTTTTATATGAAGTGGCGCCTGCCAATACCACTTTAGATCTTAAACGTTTACAACCTTCATTTTTTAGTTTGCTTATGAATGCTCCGAATGCTTTTTTTAATGTATTGGTGCAACCCTGGATATGGAATTCAAAAGGAGTAATGCAGTTATTGCCGGCGCTTGAAAATATTTTTTTTATTGGTTTGCTGCTCCTGACGCTTATTTTTTTTAAAAGAAAAATTGAGAACAGATCAATGATCATTTTTTGTTTAAGTTTCGTGGTAATATTATATGTACTGATCGGCTTGACTACACCAGCCGTTGGAGCCATTATCCGGTATAAAGTTCCGGCCTTGCCATTTTTATTTATCGTTTTATTATTGCTGATGGACAGGAAAAAAATAGCAGAAAAATTTCCGTTTATTGAAAAGTGGTTGCAATAAATACTTACCACGGAGGTACAGAGATCATAGAGTTTCACGGAGAGTAATGTGCCTTATTAAAATTTCATGGAATGTATTTTGATGTTTTGAGTGATCACCTCTGTGTCTCTCAGTGTTCTTAGTGTTTCCGTGGTTTTTACTGATGTATATAATTTTTGTTTTTATACAACTGTAGATACACTTGCCCCGATCGAAATTCTTTTAACAGTTCCCATTCATTTTTCATGGCTTCAATTTGTTCAGGAATATCGGTATTGATAACGTTGCTATGTAAAAAATATTTATAATCATCCAGCGGCCCTGCCCATACATTTTTATAATGATAAGAGGTATCAGTTAGATGAGAGAAACGTTTATCTGCTATCAATGGGAACTGTGTGCCCACCTCATTGGGATTAATATTGTTTGTGTTTATATGCTCATCCATTTGTTCTTTTATTGAAAAATAGGGAATTACTTTTAGAGAAGCATCCCAGCCATTTCCATAACGCTCAGGATAAAGCCAGAAATTACCTGAGATCATAATTGTAATAAATACAACGGTTAAGCCATATATTATTTTTTTGTTGGCGATTTGCTGTAACATATAACAAGCTCCGATAATCAATGGTAAAAATGCAAAAATAAAATACCGATGGGCAATAGGGTTTGCAAGTTGGATCATAACAATACAAGTGAGAAGTATAGGAATAAAAATAATGAGCAGCAGTTTTTTGAAATCGACAGAAACAGTTTTCTTTTTATAAAGAATACATATTCCTATAAATAAAAATAACCAAAGAGTCACTCGTCCGAAATCCGCCAATTTCCAGCAAATAAAAATAAGTTGATGGAACATCATTGATAATGGCACTATTGCTTCATGTGTGTTTTCCCTTTCAGGCGAAAAGAAAAGCCAGCCTGTATGTTGTTTGTGATAAAAGAACCAGATGAGAAGAATTAAAAATGCTAACACGTATTTTTTTATAGTATTAAAATTCAGTTTCTTATTTATAAGGATATCTATTATAAAAACAGAACCGCCAAGAACCATTCCGCGTACATTACTTATGCATAATAAGGTGATGGCGATTGAAAAAAGAAGTTGCTTGTTAGAAAGCAGCGCATTTAGTGTAAGAAGAAAAAAATAGATCATTAAAATATCATACCCCATTAACATGCACTGTGTTATAAAAGTTGGTTCGGCTATTAATAAAAGCATAGCTATTGACAGAATGGTTTCATTTAAAAATTGTTTTGCCAGTTTATAATATTCATAGGCTATGCCTGGCAGGAGAGGTAGTATGGCCAAGTGAGATATGGCGAGTGTTTTCCCAAAAATTTTCCACATAGCAGTTATATACACGGAAAAAAGTGGAAATCCTCCTGTATCAATTTGTTGAGGAGCAATAAAACCATTGTAACCGTTTTCATAAAAAAATACGGATAATTCAGAAAAAAATGTTCCATCCCAAAAGAAAGGAATGTTTAAACTATAAAGAGTTAGGAATATAAAAAAAAGAAATACAGAAAAAAGGATATTGTTGCGCATTGTTAGAACTTTTTTTACTAAATGCTTGGTCAAAAAAACATTGAAAATTTGTGTTACAAATGTAAAAGGTAATATCCTTTCAAAACACAATAAAGCTCATAATAATTCGTTAATAAAAGGTTTGCATATCAGTACAAATTACGTTAATTTTATAGCTTATATGGATAAAAGATCTAAACTAGTTGTCATTGCCCTGTGTATATGTATTCATGGTTTTGCACAAGCTCCTAAATACAGTAATGAATTTTTGAACATTGGTGTGGGTGCCAGAGCGCTGGGAATGTCCAATTCCTACATAACAACAGCCAATGATGTTACAGCAGGTTATTGGAATCCGGCCGGGTTATTGGGGATTGGTAATCAATATCAAATAGCATTAATGCATAGTGAATATTTTGCAGGTATTGCCAAATATGATTATGGCGCAATCGCTACCCGCTTAGATAGCGCCAGTGTGCTGGGTTTAAGCATTGTCCGTTTTGGTGTGGATAATATTCCCAATACTACGGAGTTGATAGATGCCAATGGTAATGTGGATTATAACCGGATCACTACTTTTTCGGCAACGGATTTTGCATTATTGGTTTCATATGCAAAACAGTTAAGGATCCCGGGCTTGCGATTGGGTGCAAATGCAAAGATCATTCGCAGAAAAGTAGGTGATTTTGCAGGATCATGGGGTTTTGGACTGGATGCGGGAGCCCAATATGATTACAAAAAATGGAAATTTGCTGCCATGGCACGTGATGTAACATCTACATTTAATGCCTGGAGTTATAATTTATCGGAAGAAACAAAAGAGGTATTTGTAAATACAGGTAATGAAATTCCAAATAATTCCGTTGAAGTAACATTGCCCAAATTATTATTGGGTGCAGCACGTAAATTCGATTTTACTCCGAAAATATCATTGCTTGCCGAATTAAATTTAGATGCCACTTTTGATGGGAAACGTAATGTTCTGATAAAAAGCAAAGCGGTTAGCATGGATCCGCATTTAGGCCTGGAAGCTGCCTATATGAATTTAATTTTTCTGCGTGCGGGTATAGGTAATTACCAAACATATACCGATGCGATAGGAAAGAAAGTAAACACTTTTCAGCCCAATATTGGTGTTGGTGTTCGTATAAAATCTGTGTATATTGATTACGCTTTGACTGATATAGGAGATCAATCTGTGGCATTGTATTCTCATGTATTTTCGCTGAAAGTAGATATCAATAAGAAAGCAAAATGATCAAACGCTTACTTATAATTTGTTTTCTGAGCTTTACATTTATTGGCCTTGAGGCACAACCTTACGGGAATGAATGGATCAATTATTCCCAAAAATATTATAAAATAAAAATTGCTCAAAATGGTGTTTACCGCATTGATTCCTCCACTTTAGCTGCTGCCGGGATTCCTTTAAGTACCATAGATCCGCGTAAGTTCCAACTCTTTAATAAAGGTATGCAGCAATTCATTTATGTATGGGGTGAAAATGATGGGGTATTCAATGGTTCGGATTTTATTGAATTTTATGCACAAAAAAACGATGGAGCTTTAGATTCTTTACTTTATACAAACACTCCTTTTGTCCCAAATCCTTTTTACAGTTTGATCAATGATACGGCAGTTTATTTTTTAACCTGGAATTCCTCCTTTCCAAATAATCGCATGCTGTCTGAAACAGATACTGCTTTCAGCTCTTATACACCTGATAATTATTTTTTCAAAGAAGAAATTAAATCGTTTGCCGGTGATTATTACGATGGCGAAAGCAATGGAGTGGTAGGATCCGAACCTGGCTATACACGTTCAGAAGGATGGTTTGATGCAAATGTGATCAACCTTGGTGCGGCATACACATATAGCGGTTTGTTAAATACTTCTAATGCATATACAGCTGGTCCTTCTGCAAAGATTAAAACAGTGGTGGTGGGAGCATCAAAAGCGCAAATTGTTAATTTTGGTTTGAATGATCATCATTTAACTATTCATTATAAAGATGCATCCGGTGTTTACCAACAGCTTACGGATACTTTATTTAAAGGTTATGAATCCAACCGCTTTACCTACGATGTTTCAATAGCGACATTAGGTATGTCGTTCACCGATTTTAAATATACCAGTGTAGCAGATGCGGGTTTTACCTCTAACCGGACAGTAGTATCATACATCTATATAAAGTATCCACATACATTTAACCTTGAAGGGAAAAATAATTTTTTAATGTATGTGCCGCAAAATACCTCACAGAGCAAATGCCATTTAAACATCAGTAATTTTAATGCTACAGATACAGTCAGGTTATATGATCTGAGTAATAGGAAACGAGTTCATGTTGTACAAAGCGGAAGTAATTACAAGGCATTATTGCCTAACAGCGGAAGTGAAAAAAAATGTTTTATCACTTCTGATGCGAATATTATAAAGATTACATCATTACAACCTGTAACAGCGTCAGCCCAATTCACAAATTATTCGACTTTAGCAGTGAACTCCGCATTTATTATCGTTACGCATAAATCATTAATGACATCAGCGATAAGCTATAAAAATTACAGAGCTTCAAGTCCGGGAGGTTCCCATAATGTGATCATTGCTGATATTGATGAGTTGTATGATCAATTTGCATATGGTATTGTGAAGAGCCCTTTATCCATCAGAGGTTTTTCCGATTATTTATTAGATACATATCCTTCACCGCCTCAGAATTTATTTTTGTTAGGCAAATCAATTCACATGAGAGACAGCCGCAACAATGGAGCTAATTATATGAATGATCTGGTGCCTTCATTTGGGAATCCATCAAGTGATAATTTAATAACAGCCGGGTTAAATGGAACTATGTTTGAACCTGCTATTCCAACAGGAAGGTTAGCGGCAAAAAATACCACAGACATTGATCTGTATTTGAATAAAATAAAAGATTATGAAGCAACACCTCCTGGTGAATGGAAAAAACATGTATTGCACTTTGGCGGAGGGATAAATAGTGGAGAACAAAACACGTTCAAAGCTTATTTGAACGGGTATAAAAATATTATAGAAGATACGTTATACGGAGGGGTAGTGATAAAAGAATTTTTTAAAAACAGTCCGGCCCCTATTCAGAGCAACTTGTCAGATGAATTTAAAAAGCATATAGAAAATGGAGTTTCCTTGATGACGTTTTTTGGTCATACTTCTGCTCAAACCTTTGATCAAAGTATGGATGAACTAACTAATTATACTCCTTTGCAAGGGCGTTATCCATTTTTATTGGTAAATGGATGTTATGCCGGGGATATTCATGCGACGGACCTTAGCACCAGCGAAAAATTTACACTTGCTGCTGACAGGGGCGTGATTGGTTATCTCGCCTCTGTGGGTTTAGGAATGTCATACGCCTTGAACTTTTTTTCCTCTGAATTTTATAATCAAATTGGCAGAACAAATTATGGAAAGGGTGTTGGCAGTTCTATAAAACAAAGTATTCGTGCGATACAAACATTGGCAGTGAGTGATGTAGCTGTAAAAATAACCTGTGTTGAAATGAATTTACACTGCGATCCTTCATTAAAAATTAATATGCATGATAAACCGGATCACAAGATCACTAATAACGATGTGTTTTTTGATGTAACTACACAAACAGATTCATTTACCGTATATGCAGCCCGGACAAATCTAGGAAAAGCTGTTCGTGATAGTACTTTTACCGAGCTAATGCGCACCTTGCCGGATGGAAAAACAGTGACTTATTTATTGCGAAATAAATTTACACGCTTCAAAGACACTGTTTCATTTAAAATACCGATTGATTTTACACGCGATGTAGGTTTGAATAAAATAAGAATAACATTGGATAGAAATAATGAGCTGGATGAATTGAGTGAAACCAATAATACCACTACTGATATTGATATGCTGATCAATGGTGATAATATAGTTCCTGTTTATCCCTATCAGTTTGCAATTGTTCCTGCAAAAGCAATAACATTAAAAGCGTCAACCGCTAATCCATTTGCAGCAAGTAAAAATTATATCTTTCAAATTGATACGGCCGATACATTTAATAGTCCGGTTATGTTGAGCTATACTGTTATTGCTCCGGGAGGAGTTGTACAATGGGTATTGCCCGCTGCATTTACAAGCACAATTACAGATAGCACGGTTTATTACTGGCGGGTGAGTCCCGATTCAACAAGCGCTTTAAGTGGTTATATCTGGCGCGAAAGTTCATTTCAATATATCAGTGGTAAACGTGGCTGGGAACAAGCTCATTTTTTTCAATTTAAAAATAATGGGTATCAATATGTGAAATTTAATCGTCCACAACGCAAGTTCGATTTTGTAAATGATATTAAAACTATTGAATGTGTAAATGGAATTCCTCCCAATGCAATTCGATATGATGGGATCATTTATAAAATGAATGGAGCTACTCAATATGTATCATCCTGGGTAGCACCCGGACCCGGTTTTACTTTTGCTGTGTTTGACCCGGTCAGCGGTAATCCCTGGCAAAGTATTGCACTGGGAGGAGGAGTTGGACAGCATGGAAATGTTACTAATGGTCCTGTTGGTCTTAATGAAAACGCTTTTGATTTTATTGAAAGTAATCCAACAAGCAGAGCAACAATTACGAGTTTTATAAACAATATTCCCAACGGGCATTATGTGCTGGCGTACAGCCAGGATCTACATAATATTCCACAATACGAGGATACATTATACTCCGCATTTGAATCATTGGGAAGTTCACAAATACGAAGTGTACCTGCCGCGAGGCCCTATATTTTATTTGGTAGAAAAGGAAATGCGATTGGTGTTTCCAGAGAAATTATAGGCGATACATTAACATCCGTTATACAATTGGATACATCTATCACCACCAGTTGGTCTGACGGTTACATAGCATCACCGGTTATCGGCCCTGCAAAAAGCTGGGGCTCATTACACTGGCGTCAAAAAACTTTAGATGGTGCAAGCACAGCCGATGTCATTACAGTTCAGGTAATTGGTATTATGGAAAATGGAACAGAGTCCATACGTGCTAATTTTCCAAAAGATTCTCTTGATATATTAAACCTTAGCAGTTATGTAAATGTTGATTCGTTTCCAAGGATACGCTTAGTAGCCTATAAGAACGATGACAGCTTAAATACGCCACCACAGTTAAAACGCTGGCATGTAGTGTATGACCCTGTTCCCGAGGCTGCAATTAATCCGCCGCTCGGCTATTTATTTGCAAATGATACCTTGCAGGAAGGTGATAACTTAAACATACATTTACCGATACAAAATATCAGTGAGTATGATTTTACTGATAGTTTGCTGATCACTTATTGGATGGAAGATGCCAACAGGGTGAATCATCCTTTACCATCTAAACTCAAAAAGAAACCATTTGTTGGGGCTGAAGTAATTGTTGATTCCATTAATATAAATACAACAACATTCCAGGGAAATAATGCGCTTTGGGTAGAAGTAAATCCGGTTAACCAACCAAAATCACAATTAGAGCAACATCATTTTAATAATATTATACGCATACCGTTCTATACAGCCATTGACCGGATAAATCCGTTATTGGATGTTACATTTGACGGAGTACATATTTTAAACAATGATATTGTATCTGCTTCACCCAATATACTGATCAAACTAAAAGATGAAAATCAATTTTTGGCATTGAATGATACCAATGATTTTAAAGTATTTATACAATCGCCATCCTCATCGATTGCCAAGCGTATTTATTTTGGGAATGAAATGAGTTTTACTCCTGCTGTATTACCTAATAACAGTTGCAAAATTAATTGTACTCCCTCCTTGCCACAAGATGGAACATACCAGCTTATTGTTCAGGCAAAAGATAAATCGGATAATTTATCTGGCGCACTTGATTATAAAATAAGTTTTGAAATAATAAGCAGAGCAAGCATAACAGAGGTAATGAATTATCCTAACCCTTTTTCAACAGCAACACGTTTTGTTTTTACATTAACTGGTTCGGATGTGCCCACGTATTTTAAAATTCAAATTTTAACAATTACCGGAAAAGTAGTGCGTGAAATAAATAAAGAGGAATTGGGTTTGCTGCATGTGGGAAGAAATATTACAGATTATGCCTGGGATGGTAAAGATGAATTTGGTGATCAGTTGGCTAATGGAGTGTACTTGTATCGCGTAATATCATCTATAAATGGATGGACAATTGAAAAACGCCAAAGCGAAGCGGATCAGTATTTCAAAAAAGGTTTTGGAAAAATGTACCTGATGCGGTAAATTTTTAGCGAAATAGGATCTTATAAAGAAAGTATCTTTCATCATCAGCCGCCCAGATTATTTTTTCATTTTTATAGATTAATTCAGCTGTATAGCTCTCCCCGGATTTAATTAACAAAGGTTCATTTAATAATAAAATAGCATCGGTGGCATATTTTCTTTTTGTACGCTGGATCATTTCCTCTTCCGTTAATACATCACCATAAGTTAATGAATCTCCATACTTTTTAAAAACAGCATCCGGAATAAAGAATGTCCCATATTCTTCCTTGTCGATGAACCATAGTTTTGTGTTCGGTAAATAAGGAGCTACTGCTGTTGCCCGCCATGAACGATAGCAGGCGATCTCATTATTTTCTAAATGATTCGTTTTAATAAATGTTGCTACTTCCTTCGACCCTGAAAAGGAATAATTATATTCTTTTCTTAAACTGCTGAATCCGAAAATTATATTTATTAATAAACATATTGCCAAAAATAGTTTTAGTATTTTTTCAAGGATAGTATAGTTTAAAAGCTTGTTTATATTTATACTGATCAAATTATCCTTTTCGGTATGATATTGTATTATCCAGAATGAAAAAATTATAAATATCAATAATAAACCTTCCTGCCGCCAGGATCCTGATAGTATAGAAGAAAAAATATAAAATATCCAGCCGCAGGAGATCAGTAAAAAAATAAAGACGGGAATTCTTCGCAAGTAAAAAATAAAAAACAAAGAGAACATCAGGGTAAAAAATAAAGCAACCTTTAATTCTTCATATTCCGGTATCACAGGAATAAATGCATTTTGAATGCCGGTTAAGATTACCCAGGCAGTATTGATGTTTAAAGAAGTGATATAACTTGCATGTACAGCATCGCCTTGAGGCCATAACTGAATAAGAGGGCTTAAGGCTCCGATCAGCATAATGATCAAAGGAAAGAGAAGGATTTTTATTTTCCTCTCTTTATAAACATCCATAAAGTAAACGCATGATAATCCGGCTGCCGCACCAAACGCAATTAAATGAGAATTATAAAGAAGCACTATTAATAATGCATACCGGTAAGGATGTGTGAATCTGCTTTGATAATAGGTAGCGATAAAAAATAAGACCAAGATGATGATGCTATAATTTCGGGCAATAACCGAATATTGAAATATCATATAATAGGAGAAAACAAATAAAAATTTAAGCAGTTTGTTTAAAGGAGCTTTGAACAGGAATAAACCGGTAGCGCTAATGGCAATTATCCAATGGACCAATTGCATGGTCATGTAAGGAAATCCTGTTTTGACAAATGGCAATACGATCAGGTACCATAAACAAGGATGAGCTTCTAAATACAATCGTGAAAAAATCCCGGATAAATTTAAATCTCTGACGATCAGCCAAACCTGGGCCTCATCCCTGTTTGGTTCATGATGTAATACCGCGATGAAAGTTGTTATGGCATAAAGCAGCCAGGTAATACTATTAAATATATTTTTAGTTGAGTTAATGTGATTTATTTTGTGGTGAAATTTCACTTATAACACATTCAGCATTTGTTCTTTTATTTTTTCCAACTCATCTTTCATTTGCACCACTATTTTTTGAATACCGGAATCATTCGCTTTTGAACCAATGGTATTGATCTCTCGTCCTATTTCCTGTGAAATAAAACCCAGCTTTCTTCCGCTTGCAGGCTCCTGCATTGTTTTTGTGAAATAATCCAGGTGAGTTTTTAATCGTAATTTTTCTTCGGTAATATCCAATTTTTCAATATAGTAGATCAACTCCTGTTCAAAACGGTTGTGGTCGATCTTTTCTTTATCTATGGCCTCTGCCAGATTTGTTTTTATCCGTTCCTTAATATTTTGAATTCTCAATCCGTCCAACGTAACTACTTCCAGAAGTAAACTGGAGATAATACTGATACGCGACTCAAATTCTTTTAAAAGTGTTTTTCCTTCGTCTGAGCGGAATCCCTGGAATGCCTCAATGGCTTTATTTATTGTAAGCTTCACTTGTTTCCATTCCTCTTCATCCAATTCCGCCGTTTCTCTTTCCGCTTTCATTACATCAGGCATCTTAACGATGATGGATAAAAGATCTTTTCCACTCTCATTTAATTCTTCCGATAATGATTTTAATTCTTTATAATATGTTTTTGCTAATTTAGTATTGATGGAAACCGGTAAAGATTCTTCGGTCGATTCTGTGTAAACTGTTAAGTCAACTTTGCCACGCTCTAACTGCCTGGAAATATCCGCGCGTAGTTCCAGTTCTTTTTCTTTATAGATATAAGGGATACGTAAATTCAGGTCAAGGCCTTTGCTGTTAAGTGAGCGAACTTCAACAGTTACTTTTTTACCGGGAATTTCGGTAATGGCTTTCCCAAAACCGGTCATTGATTTTAATGTCATGGTCAATTAATTATAATACAAATGTAAGATTTTGTTTCTAAGGCGTAGTGGATGCAGGTGGAACTCTTTTTTTGAAAGGTTCGCTTACCAAAGCAACACCAAGAATTATTAAAGTTGCGGAAAATATTTTTCGCGCATCCAGCTCATCATTATGATAATAAAATACTGCAATTAATGTTGCAAGGAAAGGTTGCAAATAAATATAGACACTTACCACCGATGGGCTTAATGCGCGTAAAGCATAGGTATTTAATATGTACGCAAAAAAAGTAGTGGCCACTACCACAAAGGCTATTTCCCACCAAATAGATACAGGCAATGTAGCCCAGCTTACTTCTGTGAATTCTGTATATCCGAAAGGTAATACATAAATAAATCCAAAAACAAAT
>JBQTHQ010000017.1:0-18421 GCA_052389695.1 Bacteroidota bacterium
AAATATGAACAGGAATGCTGATAAAAGTACCAAGCAACAAACACTTAATAATAAAAGCTTCCGCTGGCTCTCTATCTGTAATTTTTGCAAGGCAATTATTTTTTTTGCATTTTCCAGCTCAACTATGGCATTGTTTAAGGAACGTTCACGCTCTTTTATAAGTAAACTGTCGGAGCGGGTGATCATATACATTTTATCTTCCTCCAGCTGTCTGCGTGCTTTTTCAATTTCACTTTCACGATCCTTTATATGGCCTTCCGTAAGTTGTTCTATATCCGGCAGGGAATCCAGATCAAAATCAGAAAAAAAATTAGACTCATCACCTTCGGCTAAAACAGAATCTTTTTTTACACTTTTTTGTTGAACTCTTAAATTGTCTTTGTTCTTGTTAACAGAACGTCTCATCAGATAGATAGGAGTATTTTGATCGCCATGCTTGGTAAAAAGGCCTTTTTTACTGATCTGGTTGGGTTCAAAGTCAATGCAATTTTCCCGAATATTATAAAATAACCTTCCAAAAGGAAGATTGGGTTGTGCCGTGTCTTTTCCTTTAAAACTATTTAATATTATTTCAGCACCAATAAACCGGATCGGATCTGCGGGGATCTTTTTGGGAATAACTTTGGTATCAACCAGCAATACACTTTTAGTATATCCTCCTTTGAAAAATTCAACCTTGTATATTTTTCCAAGATTTAATTTTATAATGAATTCTCCTTTTTTATTTGTTTTTGCTTTGTAGATGGATTTATCATCTGAAAATACATTAATGGAAACCTGGGACAAACTTCCCTCCAATACAATTTGCTTTTCCTTTTTTAGAAAACCCTTGGAAGGATCATGGTTGTAACCATAAACTACACCATCGATCAGCAAAGCCCCCTCTTTATCCGATTGACCGAATAAATGAAGGCCTGCTGCTACGCATAAATAAAATAAAACAAGAAATTTATTTTTCATGTTATGGAAATAAAATGCCATCGCATTCCACACAATTAACGGTCGGTATAATTGAATTGTATTTAGTATTAATCGATCTTATAAATTCATTGGCAATGAGCGCATATCCTTTTTGATTAGGATGATAACCATCCAGGCTAAAAAAACCACCGCTTATAAATTCAGCGTTCAGCTGAGTTCCATTCCATTTTACACCTGTAATTACCGTATTAAAATAATGATGCATATCTACAAATGCTAAATTATATTCTTCCGACTTTTTTAGGATCACAGCATTATAAGAGTTGATCGCCTGGTCAATTTCCGCTACTTCTGTGCTATCCAAAACGTAATGATCGTTGATGGGGTTAGGCAACAAACCATAATTAAAACATTTGAGTGA
The DNA here is from genome assembly GCA_052389695.1 of Bacteroidota bacterium. Taxonomy (GTDB): domain Bacteria; phylum Bacteroidota; class Bacteroidia; order 2-12-FULL-35-15; family 2-12-FULL-35-15; genus 2-12-FULL-35-15. The sequence continues at coordinate 1,343 of JBQTHQ010000017.1, forward strand.
ATCCATCGGAACAGAAAGTGTAATGTATTCGCCATTCCGCAATTGCCTATACCCCCCTGTCGCGTTGGCATCGCGAATGATGTACCCATTTTTTCCTGCAACAAAATTTATTTGCGGCATGCCCAATGTATTTGTATAATAATTATTTAGTGAATCTGCCTGTGGCTGTGTTAGTTCCAAACCATTCCATTTTACCAAGGTATAATAAGGGAAGCTTCTGAAATCAGGAATATTAGCGATAACTCCCTCATCCCCCTCACCATTCATTATTAAGCCATTCATGATCACATTTAAAGAAGTATTAAAATTTGCTGATGAAGAAATTGCAGCGCTTGTCCCCCCACTGCCTGCATAATTATATATGTCCTCCATTCCGAGCCAGGCAATAAGAAATGTCATGTCCTGCGCCTTGGCATCTTCATAGAGAGTAGATACACCGGGGTTACTTGCAAGGCGATTATAGTATGGATTTTTATTCCCGGATGAATATGTATTCCCAAAAGCAGGATCAAAATAATCAGGCGTGGTAGCAAAAGGAACGGAAAAATCCTGAACACCATTTCCTGCAATGCCTGTCAGGTAAGGCGTTGCATTGTTCACTGAAATTGTTTCGAAAACGGGAGATAATACTGTTATCCCTTTGCAATCTGTTTTATATTGTAATGTACTTGCACCAACGAATCCATTTTCCCAAGGCTTTGTTCTCAAACCTAAACCTTTATCATCCGGCATTAATGACTGGTTAAAACGTTCAGCGCCTACCAATTCTAATTGTTTTGCAATTAATGCAGCAATTGAAAGCTGTTGTCCTTTTAAATACAGTGCTCCATCCTGGTAACCCGACATATAATTACCACCCAATGCAATTGTTTTGGTAAAATCGGCAAAGCCGGAAGCCGGTTTAGGAACGTCTAATTCGGGAGTACAGGAAGAAATAAAAAATGAAAAATTAAAAATGAAGAAAAAGACTCTCGTGTTGCTGCTTTGAATAAATAAGTAAGAACGTATCGAGAAGCTTGCGGATGGTTGCATAAACTGATCAGATAAATTTAAAATGCAGCAGTAAGATTAATTGCTTCAACAGATTTAATTTCAGGAACAGCACGTTTGATCGATTCTTCAATTCCTGCTTTTAAGGTCATCATGCTCATGGAGCAGGATTTACATGCTCCCTGCAATTCAAGGCGCACAATATTATCATCGGTAATTTCTATTAATGTAACATCGCCTCTGTCGGCCTGTAAATACGGGCGGATTTGCTCCAAAGCTTCTTCTACTCTTTTTACAATATCATTCATAGTTACTAATTACAATTTTATACTTATCTACTAATTACTAATTTATACTAATGTACCAATCCCCGATAACCGATTAACTATTCACCAATTCCTTTTTCCTGGAATTTACGATCGACACCTGCTGTGCAACATTGCTTGCCAATTCCATAAATGCAAGAGCCTGTGGTGTATTTTCCTGCAATACTGCCGGACGGCCCGCATCACCTGCTTCACAAATACTTTGTACCAGTGGAATTTCTCCCAATAAAGGAACATCTAATTTTTTCGCCAGCTTTTTAGCTCCGTCTTTACCAAAGATATAGTATTTATTATTGGGCAGTTCAGCCGGTGTGAAATACGACATATTCTCTACTATACCCAGCACCGGCACATTTATTTGCGGTAACTGGAACATACCCACTCCCTTTTGTGCATCGGCCAAAGCTACCTGCTGCGGGGTGCTTACTATCACTACTCCATTTAAAGGAACAGAAGCCACCAATGATAAATGCACATCGCCTGTTCCCGGAGGGAGGTCAATGATCATATAATCCAGTTCACCCCATTCTGCTTCGGCAAACATTTGCGTTAATGCTTTTGCAGCCATGGGACCACGCCATACTATGGCTTGTGAAGCATCCGCGAAAAATCCGATGGACAATAATTTTACTCCGTAACTTTCTACGGGAATGATCTTATTCACTCCATCTATCACTCGTATCATTGGTTTTTCATGCACTACATCAAACATCAGGGTTTGTGATGGACCATAAATATCGGCATCTACCAAACCTACTGTTGCTCCCTGTTTTACCAACGCTACTGCCAGGTTGGAAGCTACTGTTGATTTACCAACACCACCCTTACCGGATGCTACGGCAATAATATTTTTCACTTTTGGTAATAATGTTCCACCGCTTTTGCGTGATGTCACATCAGCTGTCATGTGTACGTTCACCTTGGCATCCTTATCCACAAAATGCAATACCGCATTTACACATGCTTTATGGATCATCTCTTTCATAGGACATGCAGGTGTGGTAAGGACCACGGTGAAACTGACGTTTTTACCATCAATTTTCAGGTCCCTGATCATGCCTAGCGTTACCAAATCCTTCTTCAGATCAGGATCCTCTACATTTTTTAAGGCTTCTAAAACCTTTTCTGCTGTAATACTCATTATACTATTCTCCTACACTTTAATTTATTTAGCTTAAAGATACGAAAAATAATTTTGTTTTATTTTACGTCCTTAGTCTGTCATGACTCTGAAATTTCAACGTTTGTTATGCCCAGATATAAATACATTTTTCTTAGCAATGCAACCTTACCCTACCGTGCTACCCATCTGAAACAATGGAAGGTACATTGCAACGAGGATGATTGCAACCAAAAGGCCAAGAAAAATGATCATAATAGGTTCTATTAGACTGCCCAGTATACTTGTCTGGTGATCTACTTCATCGGAATATTGTTTGGCAAGTCTTGCAAACATAGTATCGAGTTGATTCACTTCTTCCGCCACTTTGATTAAAGAGGTCATCCGTTTATTATAAATCGTAAATTTTGATAAACTAACATGTAGAGGGAGTCCTTTTAATATATCATCTTGTACGGTTTGCAAAGAAACTTCAATAGGATAAAATCCAACCATTTTTTTAACTAAGTCAATGGCAGTAACCAAAGGTGTTTTTGCACTTATCAATAAATTCATGGATTGACAAAAACGCGCTAAATAAATCTTGCTGATCATGTCCTTCATTATAGGCATCCGCAAAATAAGGTTGGCACCCCATTTCCTTAACCATATCGCTTTTCTTTGGCTGTAAAGAAAAATTATTAATAAAGTAAGTCCTAAAATGAAGTATAAAGAATAGTGTCCAAATAGATCAGAAATACGAATGATCAATCTTGTGATATAAGGGAGTTCTCCTTTAAAACGTTTAAAGACATCTGAGAACATGGGAACTACAAATTTCATCATAAAATAGATAGCACCAAATGAAGCAACGAAAACTACAGCAGGATATGAGAGGGCGCTGGTGAGTTGTCGCCTTTGTTGAATTTTTTTTGAAAAGAAGATCGAGAGTTCCGTTAGTACCTCCGTTAATCTTCCACTTTCTTCTCCTATTTGCAGGCTGTAATATTCATACATAGTAAAAAGCCCTGTTTGTTCAAGAGCTTTCGAAAGACTGGTTCCAGAAATAATAGATTCTTTTATATTAGAAAACAGGAGCTTGTCTTTTTCCTTTGTTTGTTCTTCTTCTATCAATTCCAATGCGGAACGGATATCCACTCCTGCTGAAAACAAAATACACAGTTCCGAATAAAAACGCTCTTTCTTTTTATCGTTAAAGCCTGAACCAAATAACTTAATATCCTTGTTCAGGAAATCAAGTGTATTTTTTTCTTTTAATCCTACAGGCTGTATTTTTTTTGCCCTGGAAATTTTATTTAGATCTATTGCAGGCATTAATAATTTTGATTTTTATACCGAACTTCATAGTTCATTAAGGTTTCAGAACTGTAGTGCTTCTCAAATGTAAGTTGCTCAGTTTCATTCAACACTTTTGCTTCAAAGGCAAAACCAGTTACAACAGCATTTTGTTCCTTAAAAACAAAATTTGTAACAATGTTTTCAGACACAATTTTAAAAGTGTCGACTAATTCGTTATCCGTTCTTAAAATAATTGAATCATTAAAATTGTATACCAGCGGTAAATTATTTTTTCGATCAATTATAAGTTTATTCTCATTGAAAGCGATCATTTCAGCTATTGCAAAATCATGGTTAAGAATGGAGTTGAGTTGTGCCACATCCACCAGTTCTATTTTTACAGTTTTAAAGGATGAGTACTGTTTATAAATAAGGAAAAAAGTACCGTATCCAAAACCAATAACAATACTACTGACGATCATTCCTATCAGCAGTTCCATTAATGTAAAAGCACGTAATTTTTTCATTATTCAACAAGTATTAATTCATTGTGTACCGCAATCGTTTTTTTGTTTTGATCTATTACCGATAATTCCAACTTATAAAGGTTTTCTGCCTGATCAAATTTTTCAACAGTTCTTTTAATCGTCCAATCTCCTATTTGTTTTTCAGTATCCAGGAAATCCTTTCCTGACTTTATTTCCATTGACTCTTTGTTTATAAGAAATAAGGCCTTCAACCGCTTACGTTGTTTGCCGGAATCCAGTACATTGGTATAGATCATTGTTCCTACTCCCAGACATACCACAAGAATCACCATAGCGATCAGTGATTCTACCAGGGTAGAAGCCTTTAACTTGTGGTTCAATTTAACCATTTGACAACTTTTTTAATAATAGATTCTTCCACTAAATTTATTCCCGTATAATGTTTTGATAATACCGACTGATCAATTACAGCATTCAGCAAATGATTTTCATAAACGGAAGATGGGGTACTCAGTATTATTTTATTACATATTAAACTCCCATTGATCGTACCTCTGATATCTGCATATCCATTAGAATAAACTTGTCCGGCAACAAATGCTTTTTCTTTAATAATTACGCCTGCCTGTTTTAAAATGTCCAGCTCATTTTTAATGGAAAAAATAGTTCCAAGTAAAGTATCATTCTCATTTAATACTACTGCGGAAACATTCGGGAGTTTATTCTCTTTAATGATACCCAAAACACTTGGATAATACAGGCTAACGTCTTTATTTACAATAATAGAGTCAGAAGCGAATGCCTGTAAATTCCCTTTAAATTCTTTTTCTATAATAATTTTAGGTGCTGCAAGTATTACATCCTTTATAACAGCGCTGGCTGACACAGTAATTTGTTTATCTGAAACAATCACGATATGGCCGGAATAAATACCATCTGAAATTTTTATAGCATTTGTACTTGTAAGAACCAGGGGGGTATCCATAAAGCTGTTAATTAAGCTATCCCCTGAAAGATCTTTTTCTATTATAATTACACTGTCTTTCTCTGAAATTATTTTTTTTAATAATAACGATTGAAGGTTTTCTATTAAGGCTTTGTTAAATTTTGGAAGGGTTTTTTCACTTTGTTTTGTTTGCCCTTCGATCATTACAGCGCCGGTGAAATTTTGCCCTTCTATATAAGCTCTTTTAACGCCTGCTTTGGGCAAAAATGCAGTTCCTTTTATTTTTGTTTTTCCGCATAAAGCAAGAGGTTTGTCCTGATCTACCAGGTATAAGCTGTATAGGTTATTGCTATCCGGGTAATAGCCCACCTGTGCAATTTGAATTACATGAAAATTTTTAAATGTGGCTTTTGAAACGACCACTTCATAAGCCCCCCATGATCTGCGGATCAGTAAAACGGAATCTTCCCCTGTATTATACAAATCAAGATTTTTTTGCTTGTTTAATTCTACCAGGGATTGTTGAGACATTAATAAATTCAAACCGGAACCGGCATTTACATTTAACCGCTGTTGAATCTCAAAATTTTGGAACTCAATATTACTCAGGTAGGCAAATAATATCAGGGAACTGCTTACAATAGCAATAATTATAGAAATTACTATCGCATAGAATAAGGAACCTGCTTTTATTCGTGAAGCTATTAGAACACCTGTAATCATTGTGCTCTATGCTTTTTTAGCAACTTTTGGTTCGTTTGTAATAACAGGTTCAGTAGTTTTTTTCTTTTTAAAAACCGATGCAAACTTTTCTTTTATTGTTCTTTTTGGCTTCTGTTCAGAAGGAACCGGCTGTTTTTTTTCAGTTTCTTCTTTCTTTTTAAAAATGGAATTTAATTTTTCTTTGAATGTTTTTTTTGGTTTAAGATCTTTCAGTTCTTTTTCCGGTATTATAATGACCTTTTCTTTTTTCTCTTTCTTTTGTTTTGGTAAAATTTCTTTTCCTTTCTTATATTTTATTTCGCTTATCACCTTGCCATTTTCATAATTCACCAGGGTTCCATGCAGCTCATTATTTCTGTAACATGATTCACAGGTCAACTGGTCATCTTTATCAAATGTTTTGGAAACACCATTTTTCACTCCTTTTTTCCAATTAGTGATCTCGTTTATTTTTCCGTTCTCATACCAACTGATCCATTCTCCATCTTTAAGTCCCATTTTGAAAGTACCTTTCTCCTTAAGGTTATTTGATAAATAAAAAGAAGTGTATGGGCCATCCAGAATCTTGCCCTCATATCCTCCTTTTGTCTGAAGAACTTTATTAGAAGCGTACCAGTTATAGGTAAGGGTTTGTTTTGCTTCCACCTTCTTACCCGTGTTTGAAACATTTGCTCTAATGCTATGATCGGGATAGTTGATGTAAACGGTGTATGTTTCCTTTGCTTTAAACTGCGCAAACATGCTGTTTGATAAAACAAGCAATAAATACAATAGATTTTTCATGATATTTTATTTATGTTAAATTATTTCGAAACAAATTTTTTCTCTTTTTGAAATTTTACTTCAATGGAGTCTTTATATATTTTATTCAACTGTACATCATTGATAATTTCACCGGTTTTCATTGTATATCCCTGCCCGTTGATCTGCACCAGCGCCAGCTGTTTATTTGATTTCTGGTTTTTAATGATGCCTCCAAAAACAATATTGGGCCATGGAGCAACAGCTTTTGTAACTTTAGGTACAGTTGCTTTTACCGTTTGTGGATTGTCAATGGTTCTTTTGTTCATCTTTCCTAAAAAAGGGTCGCGGTAATGGGGATTGATCGAAAAAGTATCGTTCATGCCCTGGTCATCTTTTTTCTGATCTAATTCAATAGCATGTACCATTGGGCTTTCCCCTGTATTCATACTCCTAAAAACCTTATAAATAATAATTCCCCATACGATGAGGGTACCGGGTATTAAAACATATAACAGCTTTTTATTCTTCATTATTATTTTCTTTTAAACCTTCGCCTGGCTGAATAAGGACCTTTGTTGCGGGCTTTATCTATGGCACGTACTTTCCAGTAATAATCAGTTCCTATTGCCGGGGAATAAAGATTATAAGTAACAGGGTTCCCTGAATTAGCAATCGTTGTATCTACTTCAGGAACCAATGCAAACAGCGAATCGGTGGAAATCAGCAGCTGAACCGAGTCGCTTGCGGTAACCGTGTTCCATTTCACAGGAACCGGATTGGCTGTTATTGTATCAAATTGCGGCGCCACCGGTGTTGGTGCCGTTGCAGGTGCAGTAATATCGATAGTAATAGTGCGTGTGGTATAGTTAGAATTTGAAAAATCGTTTTGAGCTGAAACCCTCCATTGATAAATACCTTCCGAAGCAAAAGTATAAGTGGTCGTGGGGGTTACAGGTGATTGTATTACAAGCCCCGGAATCTGGAACACGTATGAATCGGCATTGAACATGGCTTGCCATGTAAATGTATTTGAAAGGGTGTTTGAATAATAATTATCATCGGGACTCAGCAATATAACAGGTTGCCCCGAAAGATCCAGTGTGCTGTCAACCGAAAAATTATATGTGCTGAATGCCGTAGAACTTGAACCATTCAATGCCTTTAATCTCCATTGGTATGTTCCCGGTTCCAATGTATATGAAAACCTGTTCGTTATAACGGTAGTATCCAGCATGAACTGTTGTATGGCCCCAAAATCGGGTTTTACTATTTGCATTTGATAACGATCCGCACCTTCCATAATTTCCCATTTGAATGCCACTGTGAAAGTGGAGGAAATGTAATTATCTGTGGGTGTTAAAACAACAACCGACTTTTTACTAAGATCTGTTTCAACAAAATCCTTACAGGAATAGATTAAAGTCAATACGACCAGTGGAGTAAGAAATTTACTTTTCATGTTTTTCTTTTTTAATATTTTGAAGAAATACGGTTGCCGTTAATTGCATTTCTTTGGTTTTAAAATCTTTTTTTAGCTGATAATTGACAGATGCTACTTTACCTAATTTATTTTTTTGTTCTAAAATATATACCAGGTTGATCAGTGTTGAAAAATTTCCTCCTATCATAAATTGATTCGTTTCAATAAGCATATCCCCTTCTTCAGCAACTGTAGTCTTGGGAAATTCACGTAATACCGCATGATTGTCCTGGCAATAATTGGTCAACAAGCCAAGCAATACTTCACTGGTATTTTGTTCCCTGGTATTATGACTTCCTATTTTTTTATCCATTTCCATCAGCTCATTTTCAAGTTGAGCGGCCATTTTTGGTGCATTGACAGCTAATTCCATTTTGTTTTTTGCATCTGAATAAACGATATAAGCATTTATAGTTTTTTTAATTCCGAATGAATAAACAATAAATACTGACATTACCATTCCAATGGCAAGCAGCAGATTCTTTTTTTTATATGTGAGGTTATTTAGCAATTGTTTGTTTATTATTCTATTTAGATTTCTCACTTCGTTCGAAATGACATTGATTTTTCTATCATTTTGGCCTTAGGGAAATTTTTTAGTATTTATTCATAAAATCGTTCTTTTATTTCTTCATTTAGAAATTTCCATTCAGGATTAATAGTGTTTATTAAATTATTTTTCTTTTCTCTCCTCCATTTTTTTAATTCTGTTTCTCTTGCAATTGCTTGATTAACATCAGTAAATCGTTCATAATAAATTAAATAACGACAGTTATATTTTGAGGTGAACTTATATTTGTTTTTAAAATCATTTTCATGCTCATAAATCCTTCTTTCAAGATTATTTGTTACCCCAATGTATATCACTGTTTTATTTTTGTTTGTTAATATGTACACAAAATAATTATGGTGTCTCATAATTCAGTTGGGATTTCTCACTTCGTTCGAAATGACATCGGTTTATTTGTCATTTCGACCATAGGGAGAAATCTTTATTTTAAGTTAAATACTGCATTCATGTTTGAGATCTCTCTTCTCTGTGTTTTGCTCGAAATGACATTGAATTTTTCATTTTGACTGTATCTCAATTAAAAACACACCGTTTTCTTTTGCATTATCCTGTTTGTAATTTATTAATGTAATATCATTCACCCAGTTTTCTTTTTTGATTTCTTTCATCCAATTGTTGAGTTCGGTGCTGCGCTGGCAATTTCCGGAGATAGTGATCATTTTATTTTCGAATTGCAAGGTTTCACTTTCATCTCCGGTTTTCTTTTTCTTTAAGGGGTGAATGTTAACACTTGTCCATTGAATAGATGCGGGCAGGTCAATTGCGAGCCGGTCAGCATAATAGGAAGTGCGTGAACTTTCGAGTAAGCCATTCTGCTCTAAAAATTCTTTCTTTTGGGTGAATTCTGTTTTTAATGTATCATATCGTTGCAGAGCGGACTGCATTAAAACCAATTGCGAACTCATTTCATTATTTTTACTCCAGTAATTATTGAAAATAAAATAATTGATCATCAGGACAATAAATATGGCCGCCATGACTGTCCAGCCACGTAATTCATATTTTTGTTTTTGCCTGAATTCTTCTTTTAGTACCTTTATAAGATCTGAATTGCAGGTACCATTTTCATTTCCTGTGAACCAGGTTAACGCCCCGCCAAAGGCAACCAGTAATCCCTGGGGAACAATAGTATCACCTACAAGAATATTTTTTTCGCCTGTTAATCCCGCGCTGGTGATCTCGGTGATTTGTTGTTCTCTTATCTGTAACTGATAATTTCCGATTATTATGTTTTCGTTATTGATCACATCCTTACCGATCAAAGGGAGTATGTCATTGACCACAAAAGGTCCCAGAAAACACCCGGCGACAGAAGTAATTTTATTTTTTACAAGCTCTTCCACTATTTCAGTCAATGTCTTTGACCGTATAATGGAAATAAACACCTCCGTCGAATAAATTGGAGTTTCCTGTATAATAAATTCATCCAGGTTAGTATTAGGTAAAACTTTATTTAACAAAGCGGTCGGAGTATCATTTTCATGGATACGTATTTTTTTATGAATGACCCCCTTACCATTGATGATAACAATGAGCGGTCTGGTACCTATTATTCGAGCTGCTACTTCAAATGAAGTAACTTTCTCTTTCTGAATTTCTGTAACAAGAGTTGATTTTTCTTTTTTAAGAATGACAAGATTTAATTCATATGAATTATCAGGCAGGATAGTAACTTCCAGCCCGGCTGCTGATTTACTTTTAACGATATTTTTCATTTCTACGAATTACGAATTTAAGCGAATTACGAATCTCCCAATGCACTGTATGAAATAGGCAGTTGCCAATTTTCTCTCATTAGCCCAATTAACTTATTCTACCAATAACCAATTTCCCATTTAACCCAATTTCCCATTGACCAATTTCCCAATGACTAATAAATAACTGTAGGTTTAATAAAAATAGTCAGCTTACTTTTACTTTTCTTTTTGTTCCTGCTGCTGAATAGCCATTTGATAATAGGAATACGTGAAAGTACCGGAACTCCTGTGGAAGATTCATCTTTTAATTCTTCATCCAGTCCGCCCAGCATGATCATTTCCTGGTTCTTCACTCGTATCAGCGATTGAAAATCACGGGATGTTGTTCCGTAAGGGCCATTTTTACCGGCAGTTTGTTCTGTAAAGGATTGTTTTTTCACTTTTATATCCAGAGTAATTTGTTCATCACCTGAAACAATTGGATTCACGCTCATTGAAAAATCAGCTGTTAAAGGTTTAAACACCTGTGAGTTCACCGTAGTTGTACTTTGTGTAGTAATCACATTGCTGTTTTGTTCCAGGTAATAACGCGTTTCTCCAATACTCATTTTTGCTTCATTACCATTTAAGGTAGAAAGTAGTGGTGTAGAATTAATATTCAGATCTCCATTTGCTTCCATTAATTGCAAACTCATATAAAAATTAGGAGTAACTTTTCCAAGATTAACAACACCTAAACCGTTGATACCATCAATGATAGAATTAATGGAACCGGCACCAAGATTTAAATTAAGTTCAGGGAAAACATCTCCTCCGGTAACAGTAGGTTTTGCGCCCAGACCAGCTTTTATTCCGCTTGATACTGCATGAGTTTTTCTGATATCAATGATCATTACTTCAATAGACACTACAGGAACCACTCTGTCTACATCTCGTAAAAAAGTTTCCAGTTCAGCAATACGTGGTTGTGATCCGCTTACAATTAAACTGTTGAGATCAGTAAATGTTTTTATATCCACACCTTTTTTTAATTCGGCAGGAATAAAATCGATCATTTTTTCAACCGTACGGTAACGCAAGGATATAACTCTTGTTGAGCGCAGTCCTTCCAGGTTCCGGTCGCCTATCAGGTAAACAGCTCCTTCCCTTTTAAATGTGTAATCCGTTCCGTTGAAAAGATAATTTAAAAAATCATCATAGGAGGCATTGGCAATGTTCAGACTGGTAGTCCCTTTCGGCTCGGTGAATAAAAAATAACTGGTCTTGAATTCTTTTGACACAGATGCAAGAATATCAGCGATAGGAACATTCACTGCTTCAAGTGTTATTAAATTACTTCCATCTGTTTTTAAATTGATCCCTTGGGCGGAATTATTTACCTGACTAAGATTGCTTCCTGATCTATTGGCACTCTTTGCATTAACAGGTACAGCATCCGCTTTTTCTATCAGGTAAAAATTATCATCAGTAGGGGTTACTCTCAAGCCGTTCGCAAAAGCAAACTTATCCATAGCGGAGTTGAAGGCCATGTTCTGGATGTATCCATTCACTATTTTTCCACTCAGGTCAGGAGCAAAAACAACATTTTTACCTGATATTCTTGTCAGCTCTTTGGCAACGGTCACAAGGCTGTCATTAGCCAGATCTATACTTAGTTGGTCACTTGCCTGATCGTAAGATACTTTAGGCATTTTAGGAACATACTTTACTATTGGAATTACAGGGGGAGGGATAGTATGTTGGGTGAACGACATAATATTTCCTATGAATGTAATATCCAGTTCATATTTTTTAGCAAGGAACAGGATCACATCCGCCACCGTTACGTTAGAGAAGTTGTTATAGATCTTGGCGTTTAAATTCGCATCAATACTTACATTCAGGTTATGAGTAGTGGCGATGCCTCTTATAAATTCCTGGATGGCTACACCATTCACAGATAATTCCACTTTCTCATTCAGTCCGGGAGTGGTTGCGGAAATTTCTTTTAATTTGGCTTCAATAGCGATGAAGCGTTCTTGGGCTGTTCCGGAAAATACAGCTAAAAAAAACAAAGCCAATACAAATACTATTTTTAATTTATTCACAATCATAAGTTTTAATATGAGTTTAATAAAATGGGATATATCTCGTCAATAGTTGTTGATCCGTTTTCAAATAATTCAAACGCGTTATCACGTAAGGTTTTTACTTTCCGTTCCTTCAATAATTCTTCAATAGTAAAATTGTTGTTTTTAATATTATCTGCCAATTCAAAATCAATGGGGATCACTTCATAAATTGCTTTTCGTCCTTTGTATCCGGTATAATGGCAATATTCACAACCTTTGGCAGTATAATGCTTTTGAATTTTACGGGGGGCGATAAATGTTTTTGGAAAATGATCTTCATCAAATTCCTTTTCCTCTTTACACTCGTTGCAGAGCAAACGCAATAAACGTTGTGCAACCGTAGTATTTAAAGTGCTGGCCAGTAAAAAAGGAGGAACGCCCATATCTGTCAAACGGGAAACAGTGCCCCATGCTGAATTGGTATGAATGGTCGACAACACCAAATGCCCTGTTAATGCGGCACGGATGGCCATCTGGGCAGTTTCCCCATCACGGATCTCGCCCAGCATAATTACATCGGGATCTTGCCGGAGGAATGAACGCAGTGCGCCTGCAAATGTTAAACCAATGGCCTCTTTCAACTGTACCTGGTTCACACCTTCCAGTGTGTACTCAATAGGATCTTCAATGGTAATGATGTTTGATCTTTCTTTATTAAGAATTTTCAGCGTTGCATACAATGTTGTTGTTTTACCGGAACCTGTTGGCCCGCTGATCAAAATAATTCCATGCGGTTTTTTAATTCCTTCGAGATAATCTTCCAGTTCACGTTTATTAAATCCCAAACGTTCAATATCAATATTGGCTGCATCATTACTCAATAAACGCAATACAATTTTTTCCCCATGCAAGGTGGGCAATACTGAAACACGGATATCGAACTTATGCCCGTCACTGTTAAAAAAGATCCTTCCATCCTGTGGCAAACGTTTTTCTGAAATATCAAGATTCGCTTTGATCTTAATTTTATTGATGAGCGAAGGATACTCCGTTTTGCTGATGGTATATCGTTCGATCAATAAACCATCAATGCGAATGCGAACACGGCATTTTTCTTCATACACTTCAATATGAATATCACTGCTGCCTAAACTTTTTGCTTCTGATATGAGCATGGGTAAAAAATCATCGGCTTTTACATTGCCGGCACTCACTTGCTTTACTGAAGCATGCGTATTGGTATTGCGGTAATATTTACCTAATGTTTTTTGAATAACAGTTGCAGGAGTCTTTTCAAGAGTTACGGTTTTACCAAACAGCATCTCCAATTCATCAGTCAGTTGATTATGAAATTTATCTTCATCAACATACAATGCTATTTGTTTATTCCCCTCCAGTTCTTTTGGAATGATATTATAATGCCATGCCTGCTGTGGAGTAATAGCGTGCTGCAAGTCAATGGAGAGTGATATGTAATCGGTTTGGCTCATTTATTTTTAAACTTAATTAGTTGCTTCCCTGCAATCTCTAAACCTCACCCCCAACCTCTCTCCAAAGGAGAGGGGAGTGTGTCCTCGCAATGACGTTCTGATTTTAAATTGATCATGTATTAAACAAAATTTCTGACTATCTCTAATAAAAAAACATCGTTATAAAAATTTAATCCTGGGAACACCATCAATACAATCGTTCCTGTTGCCATTGCCCCAGCTAAAGGAATATCCTTTGTCTGTTTGTTAGAGAAACGGTTATAAATAATAACTCCGATCAATGTTGTGATCATACTCGACAAATAAAACGCAATAAAATTGATAGGGGAGAAGGCCACACAGATCACTAAAAAGAAAAGTATATCACCCAGTCCTAAATAGGTATTTATAATATTTACAGGTTTTTTATTTTTTATGCTCATATATATCGTAAGCATTAACAATTGAATGACTATAAAAGCAATATTCAGTAAAACATTTTTCAGTAAAATGTCCCCATTCATCGCTTTATAAGTAAATCCTGCCAATGTGAGCGGTATCAACATCCAGGATATCTCACGCTGTTTAAAGTCCTGAACAACAATGATCGTTAGACAGAGGATGAGCAGTATGTTGATGATTGATGTCAATAGTAGTTGTTAGTTGTTAGTTGTTTGTTTGATGAATTATAAATGACTAGTGTCAATTTTATTTCATTCAACATTCATCATTTATAATTTCTTTAGTCCGGTGTTACTTCCTTAATATTTTTTTCCTCGTCCACTTCCCAAACATTGAACACTCCATCCGCATCAAAATCTGTAATAGCGGTAGCGCGTGCCTTAAAAGCCGTATTGCTTGCCTCCACTACTTCCACCTGGTAATTGGCATTGCCGCCCTGGGTAGTAAGTTTGGAATGTTCAAAGCTGATATCCGTAAAATTATTGCTGTATTTGGAGTGCAGGTAGAAGTAACTTTTTTCAAGCGTATGAATATGCTCAAGCTGCAACTGAGCCTCCGTGCTTTTGGCTTTTGAAATAAGGGGCATCAGGTTGGGCAAAGCCAACAATACAAGTATACCTATAATAATAAGTACAATGAGCAGTTCCATTAATGTGAATGCTTTTAGCCCACCTACGCTTTTAATGAAAAAGCTACGGCGGACAAGCCTTTTTTTAGAAAAATATTTTTTAACCATTTTATATTATTTTGAATAGTAATTTTTACCATGCAAACGGCTGTTCAAATTTGCCTCGATCCCCCCATATTTATGGGATATCAAAGTTAAGCCTCTGGTTCATAAAAAAAATGGGTGAAAACACCCCTTTTTCAAAATGGCTGTTTAGCTCCTTATTCTTTTATTTATTATTGGGAAACATAAGAACAGGGATGAAAGTAGCCAATAAGCACCATGATTTTTTTAAACTATACGACCGGTTTGTGAAGGAAACCCTTAAGGGGAAAAGATTACAGAAGAACGGCAAACGGGTGCGTCCTTCGAGTATGGAGCCATATATATGGCTTAGAAAGGCATTAAATGATTTTTCAGTAAAAAAAAGTTTCCGCTACACATTTCGTCTGTAAACAGACTAAAAAAACGCGAAATACAAGTCCAAAAAAAATTCTGGAAATTATTTTATAAGAGCTATACCGACTATTTATATGATGATTGTGATTGCTTTGATAATTATGTGGGCAACCACATAAAAATGATACTCACCTAACCAAAGTAACAAATCCTTTCACTTTAATACCAATCTCAGAACAATTGCTTTTCCCGGTTGCTATCCAATAATAAACTCCATTATCAGCTTTTTTATTTTTTGATGTTATTCCATTCCAACCAGTATCTGATTCCGATGTTTCAAATACTTTATTTCCCCACCTGTCAAATATTTGCAAAGTATAACTTTCAAAATAATTATCACCTACGGTATTGGTAAGTTCTACAAAAGGGAAAAACCAATCATTAATTCCATCATTATCAGGCGAAAAAACATTTACGGCTGTGGCCACTTTAAGAGCCGGTAATACAATACTATCAATTTTCGATGTAGTGTATTCGCATCCACCGTAATGCCATGTTAAAGTATAATCATCCAAATTATTTACAAGCGCATTAAACTCATTTTGGTTGGCTCCAGGAATAACATTTCCTGAATTATACCATTGATAAGGCGCTTGGGCCATACCCATGCTGGATAATGAGAGAATTGCTGTTGTTTCTCCTCTGCAGTACATTGTTTGTAAATTAAATGTGTCTATAACGGGATTTTCGCTAACAATAATGGCAGATGAGGCACTACAGGAACCACTAATAACAGATACTGTGTAAGTACCCGCAGATAAGTTACTTAAAAAATTAGCAGTATCAGTAGGAAACCCTGTCCATGAATATTGATAACTGTTGCCTGTGCCCCCTGATACTGTTGTTGTTATTGAACCATTCGTTCCATTATAACAGGTATTTGTCGGGGTGCCACTCACTGAAACTACTCCTGCCATTGCAATAGTAATAGAATCAACTTCTATTTGTTTCGAACACAAATTTTCTGTAACGGTTACAGTATATAATCCAGGAGTAACATTGGAAATTGTTGTTCCATATTGAGGAGGAGAAGTATTCCATACAATTGTATACGGAGGGCTGCCACCTGTAACATTTACTGTTGCTGACCCAAGAGTGCCGCAAGTAACATCTGTTACAACAGTTGTTAACTTTAATGGATGACAAGTAACCATCCCTTTTGGAATTAAAGTGGATACAAACCCTAAACCACATACATACAATATTCCAGTGGAGCTAATATTCACATCAATAATGACTCCAGGCATAACATAAGAATTAATCAGGGTTAAAGCTGTATCATATTGTCTTACAATATTACTATCTCCCAAAAACAAATTTCCACAATCATCTGCCGATATTCCGCCCCAATATTTTTTTGAAAAGTCACCACCTGCCGGATAATTTATTTGTTTATTACTTAATAAATTCCCTGTTGGTCCATCCCACTTTTTTAACTCATAACTATCATACGAATATACAAATGTGTTAGAAGTTGTTAAACCATTATACCCGTTTGCATATTCACCATTAGAAGTACCATAAAAAATATTGCTGGCCGTTTCTATGAATTTATAATTAGTATTAACATTGTAGGTAATTGGCAAAAGTGCTGGTAAAGGAAGTTTT
>JBQTHQ010000018.1:0-46862 GCA_052389695.1 Bacteroidota bacterium
TAAATGTACTGCGCGATAAATACAATATTGTATTATTTGGTTTACAAAGCTGGAATAATTACGATAATATGGATTTTGAATACCTGAACAACCTTTCTCTTCACATCCCCAGCAACACCTATATTGATTACCAGAATAACAGCACAAAAAGTTTCATAAAACATTACCGCGACAGGTTCAAAACCGAACCTGAAATGTTTGCTTATCAAGGATTTGATGCTACTTATTATTTTATTTCTTCCTTAAAAAAATACGGCAGCGGCTTTTTAAAATATATGCCGGAGAATAACTACAAAGGGATTGAAACCGGCTTTAATTTTTCTCAATTTCCAGCTGACAGCGGCTTTGAAAATAAATTTGTATTTATACTCAAATACAAGGATTATAAATTGGTTAGAGCGAATTAAGAAAACACCTCAACCCTGCCCCTCTCCGAAGGAGAGGGGTGTAACGCAATAAAATGGAAATCATAAAAGAACAAATCACTGATTGGTTTAAATCCCTGCAGGATTCCATCTGTAAAGCGCTTGAACAGGAAGATGGAAGTGGAAAATTCCAGGAAGATAATTGGGTACGTGAAGAAGGTGGCGGAGGAAGGACACGAATCATTCAACATGGGAATGTAATTGAAAAAGGTGGAGTAAATTTTTCTGCCGTTCATGGAAAATTACCTCAGCAAATTGCTTCTGAAATTTTATCAACTAAAACAACGAACAATGAACTACAAACTACAAACTTCTATGCCACCGGAGTTTCAATCGTAATACATCCAAACAATCCTATGGTCCCCATTATTCACATGAATGTGCGATATTTTGAAATGAATAATGGTATATGGTGGTTTGGCGGAGGGATTGATCTTACACCACATTATGTAGATGAAGAGGATGCAAAATTATTTCACACTGCTTTAAAAAAAGCTTGTGATAAACATAACTCTTATTACTATACTAAATTCAAAAAATGGGCGGATGATTATTTCTTTATTCCACACCGCAATGAAACACGAGGCATTGGAGGGATATTTTTTGATAAACTGACACAATCACCGGAAAATACCAAAGAACAACTATTTGAATTTGTAAAAGAGGTTGCTAACACCTTTGCTCCTACCTATACTCAGTTAATGAGCAAAAATAAAAACAAATCTTTCACCGAAACCAACAAACAATGGCAATTATTACGCAGAGGAAGGTATGTGGAATTTAATTTGGTATATGATAAAGGAACTAAATTTGGTTTGGAAACCAATGGCCGTATTGAATCCATTTTAATGAGCTTACCACAAAATGCAAGCTGGATTTATAATTTTACTCCTCAAAAAAATAGCGCTGAGGAAAGGACACTTACGTTTTTGAAGAAGGGGATTGAGTGGGGTTAGAAAGTATTTATCTAAATAGACAACCGCAAACGTCTATGGAACGTAATTACAATTGAAATACCCTAACTACAAAATGATGATTGGCACTACCTGGCTTTGGATAGGCTTTAATTTATTTGTACTCTTAATGCTAATACTTGACTTAGGTGTGTTTCACCAAAAATCACGTGAGGTAAAGATTAAGGAAGCTTTGCTTTGGACAGGCATCTGGATTTTTTTAGCGCTTCTTTTCAATACAGGAATATTTTATTTTTTCGGAAAAGAAAAAGCTATTGAATTTTTGACGGGATACATTATTGAAAAATCTTTAAGTATTGACAATATTTTCATTTTCATTATCATCTTTTCATACTTCAGTGTTCCTGCTGAATATCAGCACAAAGTATTATTCTGGGGAATATTTGGGGCCTTAACAATGCGTATTATTTTCATTTTTGCCGGATTAGAGCTCATCCACCGATTTCACTGGATCATTTACTTGTTCGGCGCTTTTTTAATTTACACGGGAATTAAGATGTTATTTCCTTCCAAACAACTTGATCCTGATAAAAATCTAGTTTTGAAATCGTTTAAACGCTTGTTCCCTGTAACTGATAATTATCATGGGACTAATTTTTTTATAAAGCAAAATTCAAAAACGGTTGCCACCCGTTTATTTCTTGTTTTGTTATTGATAGAAGTAACTGATTTGATCTTTGCAGTTGATAGCATTCCTGCAATACTTGCGATAAGCGATGACCCCTTTATTGTTTACACCTCCAATGTTTTTGCTATCCTCGGTTTGCGTTCATTATATTTCGCGTTTGCAGGTATTAATCACTATTTTCATTATTTAAAAATAGGGTTATCTGCAATCTTAGTATTCGTTGGAATCAAAATGTGCATAGTTGATTTTTATAAAATCCCTGTTACAATTTCGTTATTGATAATTATTTCCATTTTACTTCTTTCCATAATCGCCTCAAAAGTATTTCCCAAAAAAGAAATTGAATAGTTAGTAAGTACAAACTTAGAGATTTAACAAAAAAGACTTGTATGATTTTATTACATCCTCTCCGGAACCTCGATCCCCAATAAATTCATTGAAGATTTAATAACTGTTCCGATTGTATTGGATAAATGTAAACGGAAGGCAACTAAACTTTTGTTTTCTCCTTTTAAGATTTGAGTATCGTGGTAGTACTGGCTGTACTCCTTTGCAAGGTCATATACATAGTTTGCAATCACCGCCGGACTGTATTCATTTGCTGCCTGATGGATAGTAGTATTGAAATTATACAGCTTAATTATCAGCTCTTTCTCTTTTGGTAAAATAAAAACACCATCTGCATTCAACACCTCATCAAATTGTTTGTTCTCTTTGGCTTTTCGTAACAATGCCTGTATCCGCACATAATTGAATTGAATAAAAGGGGCTGTATTTCCATTAAAATCAATAGATTCAGCGGGGTTAAAAAGCATTTTCTTTTTAGGATCCACCTTCAGCATAAAATACTTTAATGCGCCCAAACCTATTGTTTGATATAAATGTTGGGCTTCTGATTCGGTCAATCCCTCTACTTTTCCCAATTCTTTTGTAGTTGCAGCAGCTGTATTGATCATTTCTTCCATCAGATCATCTGCATCCACTACAGTTCCTTCACGTGATTTCATTTTACCTTCGGGCAATTCCACCATTCCATAAGAAAGATGATACAAACCATCCGCCCAGGCATACCCTAATTTTTTTAAGATCAGGAACAATACTTTAAAATGGTAATCCTGCTCATTACCAACAGTATAGATCAATTTATTAAAACGATATTCTTCTGAACGTTGTACTGCTGTTCCCAAGTCTTGCGTTATATATACCGAAGTTCCATCACCACGCAACAATGTTTTTTCATCCAGTCCGTCTGCAGTCAGATCAATAAAAACAGAATTATCCGTCCTGCGTTTTAAAATACCTTTTGCTAATCCTTCTTCAATTATATTTTTACCCAACACATAAGTATTGCTTTCATAATAGGTCTTATCAAAGTTTACCCCCAACATCTTATAAGTACTCTCAAATCCTTTATACACCCAACCATTCATCTTTTCCCAAAGTGCACGCACTTCCTTATCTCCTGCTTCCCATTTACGAAGCATGTCCTGTATTTCAAGCATCAATGACGTTTGCTTCTCTGCCTCCTCATCGCTCAGTCCTTTGGACTTTAGACTCAAGACTTCAGATTTATAATGTTTATCAAACTCCACATAATATTTACCCACCAAATGATCCCCTTTCATTCCGGATGATTCAGGTGTTTCTCCTCTACCCCATTTTTGCCAAGCCAGCATTGATTTGCAAATATGGATCCCACGATCGTTCACCAGGTTTACCTTTATCACTTTATTTCCGGCTGCTTTTAAAATTTCAGCAACAGAATAGCCCAACAAATTATTACGGATATGCCCGAGATGTAATGGTTTATTAGTATTCGGAGAAGAATACTCCACCATTACAGTTGAAGTACCCTGAGCCGGAGTAGAATTTATAAGTGATTCCCCATTCACCGATTGAAAATACTTCAGCCAGAATTTATTATCAATGACAATATTTAAAAAGCCTTTAACAACATTAAATCCGGCAACTTCAGGAAGGTTGGTTTTTAAATAATTTCCAATTTCGTTGGCAGTATCTTCGGGCTTTTTCTTTGATATTTTCAGAAAAGGAAAAACAACCAGGGTAAGATCACCCTCAAAATCAGGATTAGTTTTTTCAAATGTTATTTTTTCAACAGCAGCACCATAAAGCGATTGAAGCGCTTCAGTGGTTTTACCGGAAAGACTCTTTTCAATATTCATAATTTAATCCCTGGTAATTTTTATTTCACAGAGTTCCACAAAGAAGGCACTGAGAACCACTGAGGTTTAAATGCTTATTTATTTTTATATTTTTTTTGCTCAGTGAAACTCTGTGTATTCTCCGTGGAACCCTGTGTAACCATTTTAGTAAGTCAACTGGCTCACTACCTTTTGCAAAATCTCAAAAGTATTCTCCGCCATCAGGTTCTCTTTATCAAGCGTTGGGTTGATCTCTGTGATCTCAAAACAACACACTTTAGCGCTTTGGATCAGGCGCACACATAAACTACCTGCCTCCTTTTCGGTAATACCATTACGAACAGGAGTTCCTGTTCCTTTGGAAATAGATGAATCCATACAATCTACATCAAAAGAAATATAGATCAGGTCACAATGACTTAAATGCACTAAGGTATCACGGGCAATTTTTTCAACACCATCACGCTTCACTTCCGCAGTAGAAAATCTTTTTACCTTATTCTTTTTGAGTAAATACGTTTCTTCAGGTTCCATATCCCGGTCACTGATAAAAACAATATCCTTATAATGTATTTTAGGACAGATTCCTCCTACATTTTTTAGTTTGTTCCACAGATCAACAGTTTCCTTATCCGGCTTATTTACCCTGTTCGTTAAATTATCTTCGGCCAGGGATACTGCAATTGGCATTCCATGTAAATTACCTGTTGGTGTGGTATACGGACTATGAATATCCACATGTGCATCAATCCAGATCACACCTAAACGTTGTTTAGGATAGGCCATCCTGATCCCGGCAATGGTTCCTCCTGCTGTACTATGGTCGCCAGCCAATACAATAGGGAAAATATTTTTCTTTAATGTCTGCGAAATAGTAGCTGCGAGGCGTTCATAAATAGCCAGAACACCTGAAATACGTTTTGCATAGGTAGTTTTAGTTGGTTCAAACAGCAACTGATTTTCTGTTTTAACCGGGATGGATTCAATTTGTCGGAACATATTGCTTCCATAATCCAGTGCCGCGATTTTAAGGGCATCAATGCCCATGCTGGCACCGCGTGTTCCGGCACCTATCTCTGAATTTACTTCTATAAATTTAACTGGCTTCATATTCTAATCGTATGTACTATCAATATGCTGATAATTTGTTAATTTAAATTGATTACTTCTTGAAAAAAATATCAATGTATTTACTTTACTTTGCACGAAATTGGAAAACCGACACTATTTTTAACTAAAACATGGATAATAAGTACCGCGATTTGATCCACCAAACCTTTGATTTCCCACAGGAAGGCTTTGATGTGGTAGAAGATGAACTTCATTTTTATGGTATCCCTTTAATGGACATCATTAAACAATATGGTACACCCTTAAAAATCACTTATTTACCCAAAATAACAGCCCAGATCCAAAAAGCCAAAAAACTGTTCAATGTGGCAATGGCTAAAGCTGATTACAAGGGCAAATATACATATTGTTATTGTACTAAAAGCTCCCACTTCTCTTTTGTACTGGAAGAAGCCTTAAAAAATGACATCCATATTGAGACTTCATCAGCCTTTGACATGCCTATTGTACGGGCATTATATACTGCGGGCAAGATCAACAAAAACACTTATGTAATAAATAATGGCTATAATCGCCCGGCTTATCTTAAATACATCAGTGAAATGGTCAATGAAGGCTTTGTAAACGCCATTCCTATTTTAGATAACAAAAATGAATTGCCCCAATTAGAAAAGCTTTGCAAGAAGAAATTCAAAGTAGGGATCCGTGTAGCCACGGATGAAGAACCTAAATTTGAGTTCTATACATCCCGTTTAGGCATCCGCCAGGCTGACATTATTGATTATTACAATAATCATATCAAAAACAGCCAGAAGTGTCAGTTGAAAATGCTTCACTTTTTTATCAATACCGGCATCAAGGATTCCACTTATTATTGGTCGGAGCTTACAAAATGTATCAATGTGTATTGTGATCTTAAAAAGGTTTGTCCAAGCCTTGATTCATTGGATATAGGAGGAGGTTTCCCGATCCGTACTTCACTTGGTTTCACTTACGATTACAGCTATATGGCCGATGAGATCATTCAGAAGATCAAAGCGGTATGTGATGAACGTGATGTAAAAGAACCGCATATTTTCACAGAATTTGGAAGTTTTACAGTAGGCGAAAGCGGTGCGGCCTTATATTCAATTGTAGATATAAAAAAACAAAATGACAATGAGCTTTGGTACATGATCGACAGCTCTTTTATAACCACATTACCGGATACCTGGGGAATTAAACAAAAATTCATCTTGCTGGCTGTCAATCATTGGGATAAGGATTATCAGCGGGTGAACCTTGGAGGCTTAACCTGTGACAGTGAAGATTATTATAATGCCGAATCACATCTGAACCAGGTGTACATGCCTTTAACAAATGAAAAACAAAAAGAGCCTTTATACCTGGGATTTTTCCATACAGGCGCTTACCAGGAATCACTGGGTGGCTACGGAGGAATTCAGCACTGCCTTATCCCCTACCCAAAACACGTTATCATCGACAGAGATGAAGATGGTGAAATTACCACCCGTTTGTTTGCTAAGGAACAAAGCTTTAAATCAATGCTAAAAACACTTGGATATTAGCGGTTTACAAGTAAAAAAATATTTTTTGACCTAAAATATATAATTGTTACCTTTCGCAACTCATAAATTAACACCAATACAATTCTTTAACCGACTTAAATAAAGGATTGTATAAAATTAAATGAAAAAACAGTTTTTATTTGGCCTTTTAGGCCTACTGTTATTGGCGGGTTGCAAAACAACTGACGAAAAATTCATTTCGGAAGGCATTATCGAGTATGATGCTGCAGTGATCGACCAAAGTAATCCTATGGCTGGATTGGCTCCCAGTAAAATGTCGATCAAGTTTAAGAACAATAAATCCTGTGCGGAAATGAGCGCAGGAATGGGCCTTTTTAGTACTTCTTTTATTTCCAACCCCGAAACTAAATCTCTTACACAATTAGTTAAATTATTGAATAAGAAGTTTTCTTTAGTCCTTAATGAAGCTGAGTTAAAAAAAGAGAATGCATTGTACCCCTTTGAAATAATTTCTACTAAAGAAACCAAATTAATAGCAGGGTATAACTGTATAAAAGCGCATGTAAAATTCAAAGACGACAGTGCTCCGGAGTTTGACATTTATTATACAAAAGAGCTTGATATACAAAACCCTAATTTTGCTAACCCTTTTCATATGATAGATGGTGTGCTCATGGAATACCAAATGAAAAAATTTGGACTGGAAATGAAATTTACCGTAAAAACTGTAAAAAAGGAATTTGTTGAAGATACTGTTTTTGAACTACCCAATGATTATAAGAGCATCACTCAACAGGAAATGAATGACTTGTTCGAAGGATTACAATAATTAGCTTCCGCTACATTCAAATTATTTCGTAATTATTAAAACGTAAATTTTGCATCAATATGTTCATTGATCAATTTACGAATATCATCCACGTTCACCCACTCTTTATTTTCCCCTGAATTGTATTGAAAACCCTGAGTTACAGGTTTGGCTTTAAACTCTTTAATATAATCCTGCAAATTAAAACTAGTAACCTGCGGAAGTATTGCATAATATTTTCCAAGATCATAGGTACTAAACGAATCAGAAGAAGTGATCATTTCTTCATGTACTTTTTCACCCGGACGAATACCTACGATTTCATGCTTACATTCAGGGCCAATGGCTTTCGCCACATCTGTAATTTTATAAGATGGAATTTTAGGAACAAATATTTCTCCGCCCCAGGCTTTATCCATAGCATACAACACCAGATCTACCCCCTCTTGCAAGGAAATATTAAAGCGTGTCATATTGGGATCAGTAATGGGCAACACACCTTCCTTTTTCTTTTTCATAAAGAATGGGATCACCGAACCATTTGATCCCATTACATTTCCATAACGCACCACTGAAAATCTTATATCATGCAGACCTTTAATATTATTAGCGGCAACAAATAATTTATCTGAACATAATTTAGTTGCACCGTATAGGTTGATCGGAGCTGCTGCTTTGTCTGTAGATAATGCGACAACATTTTTTACATTCGTCTCCATTGCTGCATTAATTACATTTTCAGCACCAAGTACATTTGTCTTCACACATTCCATTGGATTGTATTCCGCAATCGGAACATGTTTCATGGCTGCAGTATGGATCACGTAATCGATATCTTTAAATGCCTTCTTTAACCGATCAGCATCACGTACATCACCAATAAAATAACGTATTGCAGAATATTTACTATGCGGGTATTGTTGAGCCATTTCAAATTGCTTCTGTTCATCACGGGAAAAAATGACCAAACGTTTTACTTTGGGAAATTTGCTTAGAATATTTTGGGTAAGATGCTTTCCGAGTGAGCCGGTACCACCTGTTATTAGAATTGATTTTCCGTTTAGATCCAACATTGCTATGAGTTAATGATAAGGGTTAAAATTAAGCAGAGTTTACTGAATAAACAAAGATTTTAAATAAGTGCCATCTTAGAAAGCCTCTACTTCTGACCATATTTTGCTATAAACAGGTCAATATTTTGAAACAGATCTTTATTGGATTTGATCCATTCCAGATCTTTATTCCACCATTTAAAATTTTGAAGGA
The DNA here is from genome assembly GCA_052389695.1 of Bacteroidota bacterium. Taxonomy (GTDB): domain Bacteria; phylum Bacteroidota; class Bacteroidia; order 2-12-FULL-35-15; family 2-12-FULL-35-15; genus 2-12-FULL-35-15. Next base: position 8,864 of record JBQTHQ010000018.1, read on the forward strand.
ACTCGATCTGATCCTGTGAAAAACGGTACTTAATGATCTTTGCGGGAACGCCACCCACGATACTATAAGGTTCTACATCTTTTGTTACTACGGCTCCGGCACCAATAATAGCACCATCGCCAATTTTTACACCATACTTAATTATTGCATTGTTCCCAACCCAAACATCATTACCGATCTCGGTAGGAGGAAATTCATTAAATATGTCTTTATCTACTATCACCAAACCGGATGATTGGCCTAATCTTGAATAAAATAAGGGATGCGTGGAAACAAATCCTGCCGATGGATGAGCTCCCATTCCGGTACTGACATTCGGTCCTATGCTTGTGAACTTACCTACTGTGGTATTATATATTTGAGAATTGCGGGCAACATAACTAAAATCGCCTAATTCGGAATCCCGTAAACGGGCATGTTTGTAAATAGTATTGTAATTATTGAATTTACAATTCTTTACCTCTGTCATATACTCCAAATGCAAATGTTGTTTGCGATACTTTAATTCAAGGTGCCATTTTTTGAAAAGCCATCGCAGCCAATAAGTATTCGGATTAAAAAAAAGTGATTTCACCCCGCAAATGTAAATAAAATAATGGTTTTAATAAATATCATTAATATTGTAACGCAAAAGAACAGTCAATGAATAGTTTCGAACGTATAACAAAAAAGGTATTTCAAAATTTCGGGATACTTATACGTAAATATACTCCTGCTACCAGTGAGGAGTTAAGGCGTATTAAGCTCTTACAACATTACAATATCGATCTGGTATTTGATATTGGCGCCAATAAAGGCCAATATGCAACAGGCATTATGGATGCAGGGTATACCAATAAAATTGTCTCCTTTGAGCCATTGACCTCGGCTCATTCCATCATTGAAAAAGAAAGCAAAAAACATAACAACTGGACCGTTGCGCCACGTTGTGCTATTGGCAGCAAAAAGGAAGAAATTGAAATTAATATCTCCGCGAACTCTGTGAGCAGCACTTTATTGAACATGCTGGATACTCATATCCAAGGGGCTCCCGAATCAAAGATAGTTGGAAAAGAAAAAGTACAGGTTTACCCTTTGGATGAAATTGGAAATAATTATATCAAAGACACAAAAAATATGTTTTTGAAAATTGATGTACAGGGTTTTGAGCAGGAAGTATTAAAAGGGGCAGAAATAATGATCACAAAAGCAAAAGGAATAGAAATGGAAATTTCGTTGGTTCCTTTATATGAAGATCAAAATTGGTTATTACCGCAAGTATTGAATTATATGCAGCAAAAAGGATTTACCTTAACAAGTATTGTTCCTGCTTTTACTGATAATGTTACAGGAAAAGTATTACAGTGTAACGGGATATTTTTCCGGTAGTAATCTGCGAATTACGATTGTACTAATTACCGATACTCATTAACCAATCTCTTTTACCATTTCAATGCTAATTTTTTTAGCATCTGTTCATAATTTTTCTCTGTTAAATACATAACAATTCTTTTTAATGAGATGGGGGTTTCATAAATTTAAATATGCAAGAAAATGAAGAAAAACCTGATTATTTAAAAGGTAGAGGAGCCCAGATCAACACCTCCAATAAATTTTTAAAAAACACATACGTAGAAGAACATGAAGAAGGCCTTGACGTTCCTTTGCTGAGTGATGAAAAAACTCAGATACTATTTGAACACCCTAAAAAAATTGTGAACGCAATAAAGAGCCCGGACATACCGGGAATGTATTCCATGAACCCTTACCAGGGCTGCGAGCATGGATGCATTTATTGCTATGCCCGTAACACTCATGAATATTGGGGTTACAGCGCAGGGCTGGATTTTGAACGAAAGATAATCGCTAAACCAAATGCTCCCCAACTTTTGGAAAAACAATTGATGAATAAAAACTGGATCGTTTCACCTATTATGTTTTCAGGAAATACAGATTGTTACCAGCCTGTTGAACGTAAATTAAAAATTACAAGGCAGATGTTGGAAGTACTTTTAAAATTTCGGCATCCTGCAGGAATGATAACCAAAAACAGCTTGATCTTACGTGACATTGATATTTTACAAGAGATGGCAAAATTGAAAATAATACATGTAATGGTTTCCATTACCAGCCTACGCGAAGAGTTACGTTTAAAAATGGAACCAAGGACCGCTACTGCCAAAAACAGATTGAAAGTAGTTGAACAACTAAACAAAGCAGGAATACCAACGGGTGTTATGACCGCTCCAATCATTCCCGGTTTGAACAGTGATGAAATCCCTGAACTGATCAAAGCTGCCGCTGATCATGGTGCTGATACAGCAGGTTATACAATAGTCAGATTAAATGGTGCCATCGCAGATATTTTCAAAGACTGGATACATAAAAATTTTCCTGACAGAGCGGATAAAGTGTTAAATCAGATTGCTGAAGTGCATGGCGGACAGTTAAACGACAGTCGTTTTGGAAAACGCATGGGAGGAGAAGGTAATATTGCGGGCTCTATTAACCAGTTATTTAATATGGCGAAACGTAAATATCTTTCAGGACGCGACAGTTTTGAATATGATCTTACAGCCTTCAGAAGACCAGGTGAAAGTAAACAGATGGAGTTGTTTTGATTTAATTGCTTGCGCTCGCTTCTCGATACGCTGCGTATCGAGAAAGTGTGCAGAAAAATTTTGCAAAAATTACCCATTATCCCCATCAATCATTCTTCCCAATCCTCCCAAAATACTACCTTCTTCTTTACCGCCTCTGGAATACGCCATTAACCTACCAGCCAAACGACTTACAGGTAATGACTGGATCCACACTGTTCCGGGACCGGTCAGGGTTGCAAAGAATAATCCTTCACCACCAAAAATTGTATTTCTTATTCCTCCTACAAATTGTATATCATAATCTATATCATGCGTGAAAGCAACGATACAGCCTGTATCAACTTTTAGTAATTCGCCGGGTGTTAAAGTTTTTTTTATGATCATTCCGCCTGAATGAACAAAAGCCATTCCATCACCTTCCAATTTTTGCATGATGAAACCTTCCCCACCAAATAAACCTGTTCCCAATTTTTTCTGAAATTCAATTCCGATGGAAACCCCTTTTGCAGCACATAAAAAAGCATCTTTCTGACAGATCAGTTTTCCACTCAGCGTGCTAAGATCCATTGGAATTATTTTTCCGGGATAAGGAGATGCGAAGGTGATTCGTTTTTTGAAATTACCAATATTGGTAAATGCCGTCATAAATAAGCTTTCACCAACCAGCAAACGTTTTCCTGCTGAAAAAAGTTTATTCATAAAACCGCTTTGCTGTTGGGATCCATCTCCAAATATTGTATCCATGCGGATGCCGTCATCCATCATCATAAAATTACCTGCTTCGGCAATTACCGTTTCATTCGGATCCAGTTCAACTTCCACTGCCTGTAATTCTTCTCCTAAAATTTTGTAATCGATCTCGTGATTTGATTTCATAAGGCCCCTCCAACCTCCCCCAAGGGGAGGCTTTTAAAATGTTTATAATATTATTATTTTAAAAATACAGATTCGTAATTCGTTAAAATTCGTAATTCGCAGGTTACATATTACGTCTATACAGCCCACTCAAAGAGTGCAATTTATTCCGGCAAATTTTTCAGATCTAAATTATCTTTATCTCTTCCGGTTAATTTTTTATTTAAACGTAAATGATGTAGGCTGATAAAATTAATTTTTTCATTTTCAAAAACAAATTCTTTCTTTTCATCCCAACATTCATCAAAAGTTAATCCTGAAACGCCAGTTAAAATATCAATTCTATTAGGAGGATAGCCCAGTTGAATAATAAAATCTTTTTTTATAAAATCGGCTTCATTAATATCTAAAGAACCAAATCCGAAATCAAGCAAGGATTTTATAACTTTCCTGGCATTTTCTTTTTCAGGACGAACCCAAAAATCAATATCTCCTGTATATCGGGGATATCCATGAGCAGTTACTGCATATCCTCCCACTACGAGATATTCAACTTTATTTAAGTTTAGAAGTTGTATAAACTCTTTGAAATCCTGGTCTAATTCCATTTAAAAAAAATTTTATGTACCGTTCTCTCAAAACTTGCAATGCGGCCAAACGCTGTTGCGGACTTTGTGTTAACCAAAAATCCAAATCATCCGGTTCTTCACCTAAATTATATTTATGAATTACTTTTTCCATTTTTCATTAGATTCGTAAATTAGTATAGATTCATTATCTGTAAATTACATATTCCTTCTATACTGTCCACCCACTTCAAAGAGCGCATTTGTAATTTGTCCGAGCGAACAATACTTCGCCGTCTCCATTAAACCTTCGAAAATATTCTTGTTTTGGATTGCGAGTGTTTGTAATGCACGCAATGATTCAGGTGCTTTATCTGCATGTGCTTTGTGTAATTCTGCAAGCATAGAGATCTGGTAATCTTTTTCTTCTTCCGTTGCCCTTATCACTTCTTTAGGAACAATCGTTGGCGAGCCTTTTGAAGACAGGAATGTATTTACACCTATAAGAGGATATTCTCCTGTATGTTTTAATGTTTCATAATACAAACTTTCCTCCTGGATCTTTCCACGCTGATACATAGTTTCCATTGCGCCCAATACTCCACCACGCTCTGTGATGCGTTCAAACTCTAACAATACAGCTTCTTCCACAAGATCAGTTAATTCTTCTATAATAAATGACCCCTGTAAAGGATTTTCATTTTTCGCTAAACCCAGCTCACGATTAATAATTAACTGTATCGCCATTGCCCTGCGGACTGATTCTTCTGTAGGTGTTGTAATGGCTTCATCATACGCATTGGTATGTAATGAATTACAATTATCATAGATCGCATACAATGCTTGTAAAGTGGTTCGAATATCATTAAAATCAATTTCCTGTGCATGCAGTGAACGGCCTGAAGTTTGAATATGATATTTCAGCATCTGCGAACGTTCATTCGCATTGTACTTCAACTTCATGGCTTTTGCCCATATTCTACGTGCTACGCGGCCAATTACAGAATATTCAGGATCAATACCATTACTGAAGAAGAAAGATAAATTAGGAGCAAATTTATTGATATCCATTCCACGGCTTACATAATATTCTACATAAGTAAAACCGTTAGATAAAGTTAAAGCAAGCTGAGTAACCGGATTAGCACCTGCTTCCGCGATGTGATAACCGGATATGGAAACTGAATAAAAATTGCGAATATTTTTTTGAATAAAATAATCCTGCATATCACCCATCAAACGCAAAGCGAACTCAGTAGAAAAGATACAAGTGTTTTGTGCCTGATCTTCTTTTAAAATATCAGCCTGAACCGTACCACGAACAGCGGCAATAGTTTCTGCTTTTATTTTTTGATATACATCTTTTGGCAACACCTGGTCGCCGGTAGTACCTAATAACATTAATCCCAAGCCATCATTCCCTTCAGGTAAAGCCCCGCCTAAATCCTCCCCAAAGGGGAGGACTTTGCCTCCCGCAATTGCCTGACATTGATATCGGGGACGCTTTACACCTTTCTTTTTATAGATGTCTGCTATTTTTTTCTCAACAGCTTTCTCTAAACCATTTTTTTTAATGTAAATCTCACATTGCTGATCGATGGCGGCATTCATAAAAAATGCAGTGAGCATTGCTGCCGGACCATTAATTGTCATTGACACAGAAGTCTTTGGATCTGCCAGATTAAAGCCGCTGTATAATTTTTTTGCATCATCCAAACAGCAGATAGAAACACCGGAATTACCAATCTTTCCATAAATATCCGGGCGAATGGCCGGGTCTTGTCCGTATAAAGTAACACTATCAAATGCTGTACTCAAACGATGTGCAGGCATTCCTAAACTTACATAATGGAAGCGCCTATTTGTTCTTTCAGGCCCACCTTCCCCTGCAAACATACGCGTGGGATCTTCACCTTCACGTTTGAAAGGGAATACTCCTGCAGTATAAGGAAATTCACCCGGAACATTTTCCTGCAGGTTCCATTTTAAAATATCGCCCCACGCTTCAAAACGCGGAGTGGAAACTTTCGGAACCTGTGTGTGTGAAAGTGATTCGTAATGTGTTTTAATTTTTACTTCTTTGTCTCGAACTTTGAAAATAAAATATTCGTTTTTGTATTGCTGCGTTTTATCGTTCCAGCCTTCAAGAATTTTTTTGTTATGACCGTCAAAAGATAATTTCACTCTATCGTATTCTGCTAAAAGCAACTTTAATATATCTTTTTTGTCATTCTGAGCAGAGCGAAGAATCTCTTCTGCAGGATTGTCAAGATTCTTCACTTCGTTCAGAATGACACCCGAAATAGACTCCATTGTTTTTAGAATCGAAAATAATTTTTGTGCGATCTCCTTTTGCTCATTTACCCATTTATCATAATTGCGGTTATTTTCAGCGATCTCTGCTAAATAACGTGTACGTTGCGGAGGAATGATATAGATCTTCTCACTCATTTCATCTGTCACTGCAAAATCTGATTTCAGTTCAGCTCCTGTTTTTTCAGATAATTTATTTACAACTGCTTTGTACAGTTTATTCATTCCGGGATCATTGAACTGCGATGCGATGGTACCATAAACGGGTAATGCATCATCATCCGTTTCCCATAACTGATGATTACGTTTGTATTGCTTTTTTACATCACGTATCGCATCCAATGCACCACGTTTATCAAATTTGTTTAAAGCAATGATATCTGCAAAATCAAGCATATCGATCTTTTCCAGTTGTGTTGCTGCGCCGTACTCCGGTGTCATCACATACAAACTCATATCACTGTGCTCGGTAATTTCAGTATCACTTTGTCCGATACCGGATGTTTCTAAAATGACCAGATCATAACCTGCAGCTTTTACAATATCAATTGCTTCCTGCACATATTTTGATAAGGCTAAATTACTTTGGCGTGTTGCCAATGAACGCATGTATACCCGCTCATTACGAATTGCATTCATGCGAATACGATCACCAAGTAAAGCCCCGCCTGTTTTACGTTTGGAAGGATCAACAGAAATGATCGCGATGGTCTTGTCTTTAAAATCAATCAAAAATCTGCGAACTAATTCATCTACTAAGCTTGATTTACCCGCACCGCCGGTACCGGTGATACCTAAAACAGGTGTTACTTTTGTTTTTGCAAGTTTTGAAATTTCAGTACTTAACTTTGTAAATTCTTCAGGAAAATTTTCTGCACCTGAGATCAACCGGGCGATCGATCTTATTTCTTTTTTACTTAAATGCTTCGCTTCTCCATTCAGATTATTGCCGGTAGGAAAATCACATTTTTCCAACATGTCATTGATCATACCCTGCAATCCCATTGCACGGCCATCATCCGGTGCATAAATTCTTGTAATACCGTATTTATGGAGCTCTTCTATTTCAGAAGGAAGAATTGTTCCACCTCCACCACCAAAAATTTTAATATGTCCGCAGCCTTTTTCTTTCAACAGATCATACATGTATTTGAAAAATTCATTGTGTCCGCCCTGGTAAGAAGTAAGCGCAATTGCATTGGCATCTTCCTGTATCGCACAATCCACAATCTCCTGTACGCTACGGTCGTGCCCAAGATGGATCACCTCTACCCCACTTGCCTGAATAATTCTACGCATGATATTAATAGCGGCATCATGGCCATCAAATAAAGAGGCTGCTGTGACGATTCTGATCTTATTTTTTGATTTATAAGGTTCCATTACAAATGTGTTCATTTCTTATGGTCGATAAGCTGCAAATTTAACTTTAAAGGGCTATTCTACCAAATTATACCGAAAGCATATCTGTAATAGTTTCCCTTAAGATTTTGGGAAACTAAACAGCTATTGCATCGGCATATACCAGGATATCAGATTATTACAAAGTATTGGTATTACAGGGAGGGATACTTTTTTTTCAATGAAGCTAGATATCTGCTGATATCTGAATTGTATTTTTCGCGATATTCTTTTTCAAAAACTTCCTGTTGGGAATCATACCGATGGAAGGCCATACAGAAAGCATTTTTTTCATAAAAAGCTTGTAGCGAATAATTAAAATACTTGTTTTTTTTATGCAATGGTAAATGATTGACTTCCAATACAATTTGAAAAATGATCTCATTTTTCTTTTGTTTTTTAAAGTCATCGGTATCTTTATCGGTAAAGGAAGAATAAAGGCTATCCAGACGTTCTATCGCTTTTAAAATATATTCATTATAAATTTTTTCATCTTTTTTGTCCTGGCTATATTCAATATATTGTTTTGAATTTTTGCCGTACTTGTAAATTAAAAACTGCTCAGCACCTTTATCGCCAATAAAATTAGCAAGGTTCTCATTGAATGTGACATTATCCTTAATATACAAGGTACCATGTGTTAGTTCATGAATGATCAGATTAGCAAGGCTTCCATCACTCCTCTTTAACATATTGGATAAAACCGGGTCTTTGAACCAACCCAAAGTTGACCAGCCCGAAGGGCTGTAAACATCAACATCATAACCATGCATTTGTAATTGCTCGATCTCTTTGCGTGCCTTATTTTTATTAAAAAAACCCTTGTAAGAAACTGTACCCAAAAAAGGAAATGTCCATTCTTTAGGTTTAAAAGAATAGGGTTCACATGCCGAAACTGTCAGCAACATTGGCTTATCATGCTGGTCATAAAACTCGCTATAATTATCACTTGGATTGATCCCCAGGCTATCAATTGCAAATTGTTTTATTTCAGTAACAAGTTTCAATTTTTGTTTTAAGGTATCAGGGAAAGAAGAGTCTTCCAAAACCTTTTCAATTGGTTTTGAATCCAACACCATACTCAATTGTCCTTTGCCTTGGGAAATGCCGTAAATGACTAGCTCATGCCATAAGAGAATAAACAGCATGAGGAGCAGAAGCAAAACTTCAAGAAAAAGCTTGATGATCTTTTTAAACAAAATAAAACAGTAAAAGGTTAGGTAACGTTAGAGGATCAATTCTTTAACATTTTAAGTAATTGCGACAACTTTGGTTTTAGTTCCTTGCGGTTGATGATCTTGTCCAGGAAACCGTGTTCCAAAACAAATTCAGAAGTTTGAAAACCTTTTGGCAAGTCCTTACCAATGGTTTCTTTTACAACACGCGGCCCGGCAAAGCCTATCAATGCGCCCGGTTCAGCAATATTCAGATCGCCTAACATTGCATAAGAAGCAGTAACGCCACCGGTTGTGGGGTCCGTTAAAAAAGAAATATAAGGTACTTTTGCTTCAGACATTAAAGAAAGTTTAGCGGATGTTTTTGCCATTTGCATCAAAGAAAATGCCGCTTCCATCATACGCGCACCGCCTGATTTAGAAATTATCATCAAAGGGATTTTTTTCTCTAAACAATAGTCGATAGACCTTGCAATTTTTTCTCCCACTACCGATCCCATGGAACCTCCGATAAATTTAAAATCCATGCAGGCAACAACCAGGTCCTCACCATCCACAACGCCATGTGCTGTGCGGATAGCATCTTTCAAATCTGTTTTTTTAATGGTATCTTTTAAACGGTCGGTATATTTTTTGGTATCCGTAAAATTTAAAGGGTCGCCTGCTGTAAGATTTTCATTTAATTCAAGAAACTCATTATTGTCAAAAATAATTTCAAAGTATTCCGCTGAACCGATCTTCTCATGGTATTGACATTCTTCATTTGCGCATACATATTTATTTTGTATGTGTTCATTTGAAGGAGTTATCTTTTTACATGAAGGGCATTTATACCACAATCCTTCGGGAGTCTCTTTTTTTTCTCTTGTAGAAGTGGTAATACCTTTTTTTATTCTTTTAAACCAACTCATTTATCTAGTATTGAGTCTAAAGTCTAAAGTCTAGAGTAATAGCTCAAACTAATTACTAATAACTAAAGACGAATGACTAGTTTATGCTATTGTAATCGATTTATCCAAATAAACATCCTGTATCGCATTCAACAATGCTACCCCCTCTTTCACCGGTTTCTGAAATGCTTTACGGCCGGAAATTAAACCTTGTCCGCCGGCACGTTTATTAATTACGGCAGTAGTTACTGCTTCTGATAGATCGCTTGCACCTTTTGATTCACCACCTGAATTAATTAAACCCATGCGTCCCATATAACAATTTGCTACCTGGTAACGGCAAAGATCGATCGGATGATCAGTGGTTAATTCAGAATATACTTTAGGATGTGTTTTACCAAAATTCACAGCAGTATATCCGCCATTTTTATCGGATAATTTTTGTTTAATGATATCTGCCTGTATAGTTACACCCAGATGATTTGCCTGTGACGAAAGGTCGGTAGCTGTATGATAATCAACACCATCTTTTTTAAAAGCGCTATTACGTGTATAGCACCATAATATAGTTGCCATGCCTAACTCGTGAGCACGTTCAAAGGCTTGTGCCACCTCTACAATTTGTCTTGCCGATTCAGCCGAACCAAAATAAATGGTAGCGCCAACTGCAACAGCACCCATATTCCATGCTTCTTCTACCGAACCAAACATGATCTGGTCAAATTTATTAGGGTACGACAAAAACTCATTATGATTCAACTTAACAATGAATGGTATCTTATGAGCATATTTTCGTGATACAGAACCTAAAACACCATAAGTTGATGCAACAGCATTACAACCACCTTCTATGGCCAGTTTCACAATATTTTCTGAATCAAAATAAATTGGATTTGGTGCGAATGAAGCTCCTGCACTATGCTCTATTCCTTGATCAACAGGTAAAATGCTCATGTAGCCAGTGCCTTCCAAACGGCCGGTATTGTATAATTGATGTAAACTGCGCAACACTTGCGGATTACGATTGGTCTGGCTAAAAATACGATCAACAAAATCGGCACCGGGCAGGTGAATATTATCCTTTGAAATGGTTTTGCACTTATGATTCAACAAACTATCGGCATTAGCGCCCAATAATTCTTCAATTTTTTTGCTTGCAGTTGCTAACATTAGTTTTCTTTTTTAGTTTTTGGGATGACAAAGCTAATAAATTTTACCAAGAAATCTTGTATTTTTTTATCCGCAATACTAACAAAAAAGGTGTATATTTGCGGGAATTTTAACCATAGTTTTTAAAATTCAAACTCCTCTCATATGTCATTAGATTCAAGCAAATTTATAGGTGAAGGCTTAACCTATGATGATGTACTTTTAGTACCTGCTTATTCCGAAGTGCTTCCACGTGAAGTAGATACCACCTCTTATTTCACTAAAAAAATAAAACTGAATACGCCTGTTGTTTCTGCAGCCATGGATACTGTTACTGAATACCAATTGGCCATTGCCATAGCACAGGAAGGCGGCATTGGAGTGTTGCATAAAAATATGAGTATACAGGAGCAGGCAGAGCATGTGCGTAAAGTCAAACGTTCTGAAAGCGGGATGATCCTTGACCCTGTTACAGTATTTGAAACAGCCACTGTCAGTGATGCCCTGAAACTAATGAAAGAGTTTAAAATTGGAGGGATTCCTGTTGTCAATAGCAATAAAGAACTTATTGGCATTGTCACCAACCGCGACTTGCGTTTTGAAAAAAATCTAAAACGGCCGGTAAAGGAAGTAATGACCAAGGAAAATGTTATCGTTGCTAAAGAAGGAACCGACCTTAAAAAAGCTGAACAAATACTTCAGCATAATAAAATTGAGAAATTACCGGTAGTTGATAAAAATAATAAGCTGATCGGTTTGATCACTTACCGTGATATTATAAAAGTAAAAGTACGTCCTTATGCTAATAAAGATGAATTAGGACGCTTGCGCGTAGCTGCGGCTGTTGGAGTAACTACTGATATATTGGAGCGTGTAGAAGCATTGGTAAATGCAAATGTTGATGCGGTGGTAATTGATACTGCACATGGCCACTCAAAAGGGGTGATAGAAGCATTAAAAAAAGTAAAAAAGGCATATTCGAATTTGCAGGTGGTGGTAGGAAATATTGCAACTCCCGAAGCCGCGTTAGAGCTTGTAAAAGCAGGAGCTGATGCCATAAAAGTGGGGATAGGCCCCGGTTCGATTTGTACTACACGTGTTATTGCGGGTGTAGGCGTTCCGCAATTAACAGCAGTTTTAGAAGTGGCCAAAGCGTTAAAAAGTAAGAATGTTCCATTGATCGCTGATGGCGGAATCCGTTTTACAGGTGATATCGTGAAAGCGTTAGCAGCAGGTGCAAGTTCCGTTATGATGGGTTCCATGTTTGCGGGAGTGGAAGAAGCTCCCGGCGAAACCATTATTTTTGAAGGAAGGAAATTCAAATCCTACCGTGGGATGGGCTCTATTGAAGCCATGCAAAAAGGCTCTAAAGACCGTTATTTTCAGGATGCGGAAGATGATATTAAAAAATTGGTCCCTGAAGGTATTTCAGGACGTGTACCGGTAAAAGGCAGCTTATCTGAAGTGATATTCCAATTTGTAGGGGGATTACGCGCAGGTATGGGTTATTGTGGTGCTAAAAATATCGAAGCTTTACAAAAAGCGAAATTTATTCGTATCACTAACGCAGGTATTCGTGAAAACCATCCACATGGCATTACTATTTCAAGGGAGGCACCTAATTACAGTAGATAAACAAATCATTAGTCATTAGGAAATTAGTCATTGGGAAAACATTACTAAAATATCTTGTCCAATTTTTGTATTTACAACCTCCATTAATAAAACAGCTTAACAAATTTTAACAGCAAATGGTCTTTTTTTTGGACGTTGATTTGTTTTGATACATCGTAATAATAGCTACATTTGTTTCCCAAAATAAAAAATCATCTCATTATGAATAAACGTGTTTTATCAAACTTATTGATGCTTTCATTAGCATTATTTTCATTTAATTCATTTGCACAAAAAGATGCTGTGCTTATGACCATTGGCAATACAAAAGTTACTGTTGCTGAATTTGAGAATGTTTATCACAAAAACAATAGCAAGGATGCTGCAGTAGATAATAAATCATTAAATGATTATGTGGATCTGTTTGTAAATTTCAAATTAAAAGTGAAAGAAGCAGAAGAGTTGGGATTAGATACTGCTAAATCTTTTAAGGATGAGTTGACAGGATACCGCAAACAGCTTGCACAACCTTATTTAACTGATAAAGATGTGAATGAAAAATTATTGAAAGAAACCTATGAGCGTTTACAGGAAGATATTCATGCTTCACATATTTTAGTTAAAGTAAATGAAACTGCTTTACCTAAAGATACTTTGGAGGCATACAATAAAATAATGAAGATACGTGCCCGTATTTTAAAAGGTGAAGATTTTAATAAAGTGGCAGCTGAAAAAGGAATTTCAGATGATCCTTCTGCAAAGGACAATGGCGGTGACTTAGGATATTTTACCGCTTTACAGATGGTATATCCTTTCGAAACCATCGCTTATACTACTAAAGTTGGTACTGTATCCATGCCGGTGCGTACCCGTTTTGGTTATCATATCATTAAAGTGAACGACAGAAGAAAAGCGCAAGGTGAAGTGTTGGTGGCACACATCATGGTTAAAACTGCACCTAATATGAGTAAGGAAGATTCATTAAACGCGTTCAATAAAATAAATGAGATCCACAGCAAATTAAAGGCGGGCAATAAATTCGAGGAGCTCGCGCAACAATTTTCTGACGATAAACAATCCGCAAAAAAAGGAGGGGAATTACCCTGGTTTAGTACCGGAAAAATGCCTATTGAATTTGAAAGGGCTTCATTCGCTATTACAAATAAAGGAGATTTTTCAGCGCCTATGCAAACCAAATATGGCTGGCATATTATTAAATTAATTGACAAACGTGGCTTGGCTTCATTTGATGAAATGAAAACTGAACTAAAAGGAAAAGTAACCAAAGATTCCCGTTCACAGGCAGGCAGGACTTCTTTGATTGCAAAAGTAAAAAAGGAATATAAATTTAAAGAGGACCTAAAGGCACGTGATGAATTCTACAAAATAATGGATACCACTTTATTTGAAGGCACCTGGAATGTTGAAAAAGCAAAAGGACTGAAAAAGCCATTATTCAATTTCAATGATAAAGTTTATACGCAAGCCGACTTTGCCAACTATATTGCCAGTCACCAGAGCAAACGTCCCAAAACGGATGTAAAAATGGTGATAAACCAATTGTATGCCCAGTTTGTGGAAGAAAGTACGGTTGAATACGAAGAATCACGCCTGGATCAAAAATATCCTGAATTCAAATCTTTAATGCAGGAATACCGTGATGGAATTTTGTTATTTGAATTGACTGATCAAAAAGTATGGAGCAAAGCCGTAAAAGATACCACAGGCTCAAAAGCGTTCCACGAAAAAAACAAAACCAATTATATGTGGGAAGAACGTTCCGATGCATCTATCTATACCGCTGCAAATGATAAGATCGCGAAACAGGTTCGTGACCTGATGAAAAAGAAAAAATCAGAAAAAGATATACTGTCAGTAGTGAATAAAGATTCACAGCTGAATTTACAGGTAGAAACAAAGATCTTTAACAAAGGTGAAAACGAATATGTTGATAAAAACTGGAACCCCGGAACATCTGCTGATATTAAATCCGCGGACGGTAAAATAATTATTGTAGTAACTAACAAATTGTTAAAACCTGAACCCAAATCATACCAGGACTCAAAAGGAATGGTGACTGCCGATTATCAAAATCAGCTAGAAAAAGAATGGATAGAATCACTAAAGAAAAAGTATCCTGTAACAATTGACAAAAACGTTCTTAACACAATTAAATAATATAAACACATTCTATAATTTAAAAGTTTATGGTATCACTTGCCATAAACTTTTTTAGTTTATAAAGAATATATTGAAACGATTTTTCACATACTTGTTTATCATGCTTATATCAATAGCATGTGATCAAAAACCTGCTAGGGATGAAAGCCGTATTGCTATTGCACGCGCCAATAACGCTTATTTATATGCGGATGATGTACAAGACATCGTGCCCCAAGGGACTCCGGCAAAAGACAGCCTTGAGCTTATTAAACAATACGTTGATAACTGGATCCGGGAATCACTTGTGATTCAAAAAGCAGAAGATAACCTGAATGAAGAGCAAAAAAAAGTAGAAAAACAACTGCAGGATTACCGAAAATCCCTGATTACCTATATCTATGAAAAGGAACTGGTAAAACAAAAACTAGATACCATTGTTACCGAAGAAGAAATAGAAACCTATTATAATAATAATAAAGCGGATTTTGAGTTAAAGGATAATATCATTAAAGTGATCTATATTAAAGTAAATAAAAAAGCACCGGGTATTGAAAAATTAAAAAAGTGGTATAAATCTGATAATCTAAAGGACAGGGAACAAATGGCAAGCTATTGTCATCAGTTCGCTGAAAACTTTTACCTGGATGATACCTCTTGGTTGTTATTTGACGATTTATTAAAAGAAATTCCTATTCAAACCTATAATAAAGAGCTATTTTTGCAAAACAATACGTATGTGGAAGTAAATGATTCTTTAAGTAATTATTTTGTGAATATTAAAGGTTTTAAAATTCGCAACAGTCTTTCACCTTTACGATTTGAAACAGAAAACATCAGGAATATAATTTTAAATAAACGTAAATTAGAGCTCATTACAAAAATGAAACAGGATATTTATAATGATGCCGCTAACAATAATAAAATAGAAATTTATACGAATGACTTATCTAACTAAAATAGTATTTGGTTTTTGCTTATTATTCACTGCTGTAACGCTGGCACAGGAAACTGAAACTGCTCAACTTCCGGTAACAAAATCAGATCCAAAAGAACTTATAATAGATCGTATTATTGCAGTTGTATCCACCAACCCTATCTTACAATCGGAACTGGAGACACAATATCAACAATTACTTTCGGAACAAACACCGGTAAATGAAAGCACACGCTGTAATTTAATGGAAGAACTTTTGTATCAAAAATTATTGCTGGCACAGGCACAAAAGGACAGTTTAGAAGTTACTGAAGCGCAGATAGATCAAGAGATGGACAGGCGTATCAACTATTTTATCCAGCAATTCGGATCCGAAGAAAAATTTACTGCCTTCTACGGAAAATCAATAGATGATTTTAAAGCTGACCTTCGAGATAATGTGCGTGATCTTTTACTGGCACAACAACAACAAAGTAAAATCACCGGTGATATTACCGTTACACCAAATGATGTAAAAACATATTTTAACAGCATTCCGGCCGATTCTCTTCCATTCATCAATGCGGAAGTGGAAGTTGGGCAAATCGTAAAACGACCGGTGATCACTGCTGAAGCAAAAAAAATTGCCAAAGAAAAACTACAGGGCATTCGTGGTCGGATCGTAAAAGGCGAAAGCAGCCTTTCAGCAATGGCAGCCCTATATTCTGATGACCGAGGTTCAGCAGCTAAAGGTGGCTTGTATGAAAAGGTTCCACGCGGTCAAATGGTACCGGAATGGGATGCCATGGCATTTAAAATAAAACCGGGCGAAGTAAGTGAAATTTTTGAAACCATGTATGGATATTTTATTATTCAGTTAGTTGAACGAAGAGGCGATGAAGTGGATGTACGCAGCTTATTGGTATCGCCTAAGGAAGATATAAATGACCTGGTAAAAGCTAAACTGTCGTTGGATACCATTTATACTAAACTTTCTACAACAGATACTATTTCATTTTCAGATGCCGCTGCAAAATATTCAGATGATGAAGAAAGCAAGAATAGCGGAGGACTTTTAATAAATCCTTTTACAGGCGCTACCCGTTTTCAAATGGATGAGATCGGACAGGTTGACCAAACAGTCGCGTTCGCGATCGATAAATTAAAAGTAGGTGAAATGACCAAACCTATGCCAATGAACACACGTGACGGAAAACAAGCATATCGTATTTTATTTTTAAAAACACGTACTGCTCCGCACAAAGCTAATTTGGTAGATGATTACCAAAAAATACAAGGAATTGCATTGATGAAAAAGCAGCAGGAAGCGATCAATGCCTGGATCAAAAAAAAGGCAGCTGATACCTATGTGCATCTGGCTGATGATTTTAAAGAATGTAAGTTCAATAATAAGTGGATCAATTAGTCAATGGGAAATTAGTTATCGGTTAATTGAGTTAATTAAGGTATAGCCTAAATTAACCTACTCAACCTAATTAACTTATCTACCATTTTAAAAATTCATAATTCGTATATTAGTATAGATTAGTAATTCGTAGATATGTATAAATCAGACGTAGAAGCAGCCGATGCATTTGGAGCCAAATACAAGGAACTGAATGCTGAAATAAGTAAAGTAATTATCGGGCAGGATGAAGTAGTGAAAGATGTGCTCATTTCTATTTTCAGTAAAGGGCATTGTTTACTTGTAGGTGTTCCCGGATTGGCGAAGACATTATTGGTAAATACCATTGCAGATGTATTGGGATTAAGTTATAACCGCATCCAGTTCACTCCCGATCTGATGCCTTCGGATATCATCGGTTCTGAAATTTTAGGTGAGGACCGTAATTTTAAATTCATCAAAGGGCCTTTATTCGCGAATATTATTTTAGCGGATGAGATCAACCGTACACCGCCAAAAACACAAGCAGCATTGCTTGAAGCGATGCAGGAACGCAGCATCACTACAGGTGGTAAACGTTATGAATTAGGAAATCCTTTCTTTGTTTTAGCAACACAAAACCCGATTGAACAGGAAGGAACTTATCCTCTGCCGGAAGCCCAACTGGACCGCTTTATGTTTAACGTATGGCTGGATTATCCGAAATTTCAGGATGAATTAATTGTTGTAAAGAATACTACTTCTAATACTAAAACAGAGCTTAAAAAAATACTGAGCTCCGAAGAAATAATTTACTTCCAGGACCTGGTACGTAAAATTCCGGTAACAGATAATGTATTGGAGTATGCAGTAAAATTAGCTTCTAAATCTCGTCCAAACACAGAGCATGGCGCTGAAATTTCCAATAAATATTTATCCTGGGGTGCAGGGCCAAGAGCTTCACAGTATTTAGTGATTGGCGCTAAATGTCATGCACTCATCAAAGGAAAATACTCACCGGATATTGAAGATGTAAAAGCGGTGGCAGGAGCCATTTTACGTCACCGCATTGTGCGCAACTACAAAGCAGAAGCTGAAGGGGTAAATGTGGATAAGATCATTTCAGAACTAGTAAAATAAATTCATCCGTTATTGCGAGTCCGCCACAGCGAGCGAAGCAATCTCATCTAAAATAACCGGGGTTGTCAGTTCGAGCGAAGTCGAGAACGTGTGTAAGCTTAATTTAATTCACTTCACCAACTCTACTCCTTTATCCGTCAGCTTCACAAGCCGCTCTTTATAAAGTGCGCCCACTGCTTTTTTAAATGCTTTTTTACTGATCTGCAGTTCAGCTTTTATTTGCTCGGGCGAGCTGTTATCCGTTAAGGAAAGAAAACCATTGTTTTGTTTCATCATATTTAAAATTCGCCACTTCACATCATCTACCAACTCAAATCCACTTTTCTGAAGGCTCAGATCTATTTTCCCATCTTCGCGCACATGTTTCACATAACCTGTAACTCTGTCGCCTACACGTATGCTTTCAAAAATTTCATTCTTGTAAATCAGTCCGCTGTACATATCATTAATGATGGCATTAAAACCAAGGTCGGTTTCTGAAAAGATCATTAATTCCACCACATCACCATCCATCAGGTCAATATCCTCACGCTCAATGAACTTATTCAATTTAGCGGATGCCACAATGCGGTCGGTCATCTCATCCACATATACAAACACTACATAACTTTTTCCCTGCTCCATTTTTCCCTGCTGTTCACGAAAAGGAACAAATAAGTCCTTATCCATTCCCCAATCTAAAAAGGCTCCTATTTCATTCGCTTGTTTCACTTCCAGAAATGCAAAAGTATCGGCAATTGCATAAGGTTTGACTGTAGTAGCAATTAACCTGTCATCCGAATCGCGAAAAACAAATGTATTGATCCTGTCACCAGCTTTTGTATTGGCAGGAACCCATTTTGCGGGCATTAATATTTCCTTGTCACCATCACGCAGATAGATCCCAAAATCTACATGTTTTACTACTTCCAACTCATTATACCTTCCTACGTTTACCATTTAATTATTGATTTTTATCCATTTTCTTTGCAGCATCCATCAACGCACATGAATCACAAGACCTTTTTTTCTTGATATTACAATATATGCGATAACCCATATATACGGTAGCTAATATCGATAAAACACATGCAATTATCTCCTGGATCATATTATAAAATTAAGAAATAAACCCAAAGAAAAAGGAATAAAAAAATTTAACCGCAGAGATCGCTGAGGAAAAGCGCAAAGAACGCAGAGAAAATACAAAATAGACACAAAATATGAAAAAAGATTAGTTGAGTTTAGTTTATTACAACTCAGCGTTCTCTGTGAAAATCTCCACGCCCTCTGCGGTAAAAAAATACTCCATTTTATTTTATAATTTTACACCATGATCACCGCAGAGACACCGATCCGTTACGACAAAAAAAAATACACAGACGATACCCTCATCGCGCTGTATAAAGGTGTTTTAAAACCCCGCATGATCGAAGAAAAGATGCTGGTGCTCCTGCGCCAGGGAAAAATCTCCAAATGGTTCTCCGGTATCGGGCAGGAAGCAGGATCAACAGGCGCTGCAATGGCACTGGATAAAGACGAATACATTTTACCCATGCATCGTAACCTGGGAGTTTTTACCAGCAGAGGAATCCCTTTAAACCGCTTGTTCTCACAGTTCCAAGGTAAGCCGGGTGGCTTTACAAAAGGCCGCGACCGCTCCTTTCATTTTGGCACACAGGAATATAAAATTGTTGGAATGATCTCCCATCTTGGCCCGCAATTGGGTGTAGCGGATGGTATAGCATTGGGGGATCTCTTAAAGGAAAACCTGCCTGCCGGACAGGCAGGTAAAAAGGTAACATTGGTTTATACCGGGGATGGGGGCGCCAGTGAGGGTGATTTCCATGAAGCATTGAATGTGGCTGCTGTATGGGACCTGCCGGTAATTTTTGCGATTGAGAATAATGGATATGGTTTATCAACCCCCAGCAATGAACAATATCGCTGCAAACAATTTATTGATAAAGGAATCGGTTATGGTATGGAAGCCATACAAGTAGATGGGAATAATGTGCTGGAAGTATACGATACGGTAAAAAAAATAGCGGAATCCATTCGTAAAAAACCACATCCTGTTATATTGGAACTTATGACCTTCCGTATGCGCGGACATGAAGAAGCATCCGGTACCAAATATGTTCCGAAAGATCTGTTCACTGTATGGAGTAAAAAAGACCCATTAAATAATTTCGAAAAATATTTATTGGAAGAAGGTGTGTTGGATGAAAAGATGGTGGAGAAATTCCGAAATGAAATAAAAGAAGAAATAGAAAAAGGCCTGGAGATCGCATTCGCAGAAACATTGCCTTCGCCAAATACCGAATTGGAATTACGTGATATGTATGCTCCGTTCGAATTAATTGAAACAAAATCACAGGAAAATAAAACAAGTAAACGCTATATTGATGCTATTTCTGATGGATTGCGTTTAGCAATGCGTAAACATTCTAATTTAGTATTGATGGGGCAAGACATTGCCGATTATGGCGGTGTCTTTAAGATCACTGAAGGTTTTGTAGAGGAGTTTGGAAAGAAACGGGTACGCAATACTCCGCTTTGTGAATCAGCCATCATTGGTGCCGGATTTGGCTTATCTATCAATGGAATGAAAGCTATGGTGGAAATGCAATTTGCTGATTTTGTTACTGAAGGTTTTAACCAAATAGTGAACAACCTTGCTAAATCTCATTACCGTTGGGGACAAAATGCTGATGTGGTAGTACGTATGCCAACCGGTGCAGGTACAGCTGCAGGGCCATTTCATTCACAAAGTAATGAAGCCTGGTTTGTGCATACTCCCGGATTAAAAGTTATTTATCCTGCATTTCCAAGCGATGCAAAAGGTTTATTATTGACCTCTTTCGAAGATCCGAACCCGGTGATGTTCTTTGAACACAAGGCATTGTATAGAAGTATTACAGAAGAAATACCTGATGGATATTATACCATTCCTTTTGGGAAAGCCCGTTTAGTAAGAGAAGGAAATGATCTAACCATTATTACCTATGGCTTAGGAGTGCATTGGGCAATGGAAGCATTGGATAAACATCCCGAAATAAAAGCTGACCTCATCGACCTGCGTACATTATTGCCTTATGATAAAGAAGCAATTATCAATTCTGTAAGCAAAACAGGAAAAGCCATTGTATTGCATGAAGATACCTTAGTTGGCGGAATTGGTGGGGAGCTGGCCGCTGTAATATCAGAAAATTGTTTTGAATTTTTAGATGCTCCGGTTGTTCGCTGTGCTAGTTTGGATACTGCGGTTCCCATGAATACCGACCTGGAATCTAATTTTTTACCCAAAACACGTTTTGAAAAACAATTAGTCATCCTCTGGAAATACTAAATTGTAACCGATGAAAAAAGCTGGAATTATAATGTTAATTACCGGGATCCTATTATTTATGATTTCAGCGCTTGATTTATTTATTGAGAAAAATTATCCGCTTGAATTAACAGTTACAGGTTTTATTGCTGGTATTATTTCTGCTTTTGCGGGACCTGCAGTCATGGTATTTCCTTTAGAAAAACAACTAAGAAAAAAAAATTGAGTTAAGAGCACTTGTTACCGCAATTGTATTAATAGTGATTGGCTATATCTGCTCCCGATTGCATTTATTGGGAGCACGCATTGAAATTATGATCGGTGTTATGATCCTTTGCTTTTTTTATGGAACATTGGCATTTAAAAATAAATATGAAAAATGGAAAATATATACCCGTTCCAGTCGCGATGCTTTTTTCTTAAGTTTATTTGATTTTCTTGGAATAGGAGCACTTCTTTTAGGCATTTTATTTAAGTTCCAGCATTGGCCCTTTGCCGATTTAATAGGTACCATTGGATTAATAGTATTGTCTATTGGTATGATTGCCTGGAACCAGAAATTTAAAAAAGAAGTGGTTTTCCGAAAGGAAACAGAAGATCTGCTAAAAATTTCCCATGATAAAATTGAAGAAAAACAAAAAGAGATCGTTGATAGCATCAATTATGCAAAACGAATTCAATATGCATTATTAGCTCACAGCGAATTACTTAAAACTAATTTACCCGATCATTTTGTTTTGTTTAAACCAAAAGATATTGTCAGCGGAGATTTTTATTGGGCTACAAAAAAGGATGATCGTTTTTACCTTGCTGTTTGTGATAGTACTGGTCATGGAGTGCCGGGTGCATTTATGAGCTTATTGAATATTTCTTTTTTAAATGAAGCAATCAATGAGCGAAACATTATTGAACCTCATGAAATTTTAAATCACGTTCGTAAAAGGCTGATAGAAAACATTTCACAGGACGGAGGACAGGATGGAATGGATGCCGTTCTGATCTGTATTAACAAAACTGATAACACAATTTGTTATTCAGCTGCACATAATTCTCCTTTATTGATAAAAGGAAAAGATCTTATTTCTCTTGGAGCTGATAAAATGCCCGTAGGAAAAGGAATAAAAGCAGATTCTTTTACTTTAAAAACTATTGATTGGCAACAAGGGGACATGCTGTATTTATATACAGACGGTTATGCGGATCAGTTTGGCGGAGAAAAAGGTAAAAAATTCAAATACAAACAATTACATGAATTGCTAATTACTTTGAATAATCGAACAAGCGAAGAACAAAAAAATATTTTAAATACATCGATCAAAAATTGGAAAGGGGAACTGGAACAGGTGGATGATATCTGTATCATTGGAATTAAATTATAGCATCTTTTTGAAATAAGCCCGTCTTTCCTGCGTTCACCTAAAATTCGTACATTCGTGATCTAATATTTTTCTTTACAAATTCTATGTTCAAAGGGCTTTTCCAATTTTTAAAAAGCAAGACATTTTTAAAGCATATCATTATTTATAGTGTAGTGGTGGGTTTATTGATTTGGGGGTTACTTAGTTGGCTGGGATCAACTACCAATCATGGAGAAACTATTAAAGTCCCGGACTTTACAGCTGTTAAAATAGCTGACCTGGATAAATTTGTGGCTGATAAAAGCATTCGCTATCTGGTGATTGACTCGGTTTATGATACCAAATCGAAACCAGGTATAGTAATCAAACAGGAACCGGAGTCCAATGCAGAAGTAAAGGAAGGCCGAACCATTTATTTATACGTAACTTCTATTTTACCCCCAAGCATTCAAATGCCAAAACTGGTGGATCGTTCGTTACGGCAAGCAGCAGCAATGATCACCAGTTACGGACTAAAGCTTGGCCGCACAAAGTTTATTCCTGATCAATGCGCTAATTGTGTTTTGGATCAATTGGTGAAAGGAAAAAGAATAGAACCCGGGGCAACCATTTCTAAAGGCACCGTCATAGATCTAGTAGTGGGAAAAGGCTTAAGTGATGAAGAAGTGGCAGTACCATGTTTGTATGGCTTAACACGAAGACAAGCATTGGAAAAATTAACGGAAGCCTCTTTAAGTATCGGCATAATAAGGTATGATGAACCTAAAGATTCTGTTTCAGCAAAGGTGTACAGGCAATCCCCCAACTGTGGTAAAGAGGCAAATATCAACATGGGATCAACGGTTGATTTATTTTTAACCACAAATAAAAATAAAATACCTTCAATTGATACTACAAGTTCAAACAAAAACAATGATGAAAATTTTGACAATTAGATTTTTTGGAGTGATCAGTTTTCTCTTTATTTCGAATCTTCTCTTTTCACAAGAGCTTGTTGAAATGCCTCTTACCACCAATAAAGTACTTATACAAAAATGGGCTGAACTGCAAGAGAATTCTTCTTTAAGAGCCGCATCTATAACAGATACAATCAATCTTGGCACAAAAGGTTTTTTAGATGATTTTTCGTATGAGGGCCCCTACCCTGATTCTTCATTATGGCTGGATAACTTTGTGTATGTGAACAGAGGCTTTCCTATTTCACCTGTTACTATTGGGGCCGCTACTTTTGACGGATTAAATGCCAATGGTTATCCTTATAATTTTAATGCGACAACAACTTCAGTGGGGCAGGCAGATTACCTGACATCAAAACCTATTAATTTAAATTATCCTGCCAGCGACTCAATCTATTTTAGCTTTTATTACCAGCCCCAGGGTCGAGGAAATGATCCTGAACAAGCGGATTCCCTGGTACTTCAATTCAAGAATTCAGGTGGATGGAAAAATGTTTGGGCAAAAAAAGGTTCCACCCTTTTTTCTAATGATAGTAGCTGGACCCGAGTAATGATCCCCATTATTGACACAGCCTTTTTGAAAAATGGTTTTCAATTCAGATTTAAAAACTATGCCACACTTAGTGGTAGCTTCGATCATTGGAGCATTGATTATGTGTATCTGAAAAGATTTAGAGCAATTGGGGAAAATTTAAATGATGTTTCCTTTGTATATAACGCCCCCTCTTTGATCAACGCATATACTTCCATGCCTTGGAATCACTATCAACCAAGTTTTATGAAGACTTCTATACCTATTTTATTAAGAGATAATGATGTAGTAGATAAAAACGTATCTATTTATCATAATGTCTATGATCAATCCGGCCCTCCTCCTGTATTTTCATCACCATTAACAGCTCATAGTATTCAACCATTTACAACAGTACGTTATTATACATATACAGCCGGTTCTCTTCCTGTATTTGCAGCAACAACAAATCCTACTAAATATACTTTTGAAACAGTCATAAATACTTCAGGCATTTATGACACCCTACGCCGTGAACAACTTTTTTCAAATTATTTCGCATACGATGATGGTACTGCTGAAGTTGCTTTTGGCCTGGGCGGTATTGTAGGTGCATTACTGGCAGAAAAATTTACTTCCACAGTAGCCGATACATTGCGTTGTATTGATATTTATTTTAATCCGGCAGGCACAAATGCTACCTTGTATACTTTTAATTTTAAAGTATGGAATGATTTTGGGGGTAAGCCCGGAGCAGCTATATACACCAGCGGTATATTGTCACCTGTTTATAATCAAACAGGCAATGACCGATTTACCCGCTATTATTTAGCTTCACCTGTGTATTTGGGTGCAGGTACATTTTATATTGGCTTTCAACAGAACACTGATAAATTTTTAGGTGTAGGAGTTGATAAAAATATCAATACTCAAAACCAGATCTTCTATAATACAACAGGTACCTGGATGAATTCGCCAAACCAAGGCTCATTAATGATGCATCCTGTATTTGGTTCTGCTGCCAGCTTTGTGGGAATGAATGCGCTGAAAAAACAAGACAACTCTATTACTGTTTATCCAAACCCTGCTAATGATAAATTATATATCAGGTCAAATTTAGGAAATAAACCTGAAAAAATAGCTTATACTATTATTGATATGTTTGGAAGATCCGTTTTAGAAAATACATTGCTTATAGATGAACCGATTGATATTTCTAACCTTTCAGAAGGAGTATATTTTATCCGTACGATCAATGGCGAATTCCTTTTAACAACTAAATTTATTAAAGTAAATTAAACTTCTCCGAGTTGGTCTAATACGAATCTGTTATGCAAGAAGAATTTGATGTACCCGAAGAACAGGAAGATGACCAGGAATTATATGAACATTATCGTGTAAGTGTTGATAAAGGACAGGACCTGTTACGGATCGATAAATTTTTAATGAACAGGATCCAGAACGCGACACGAACTAAAATACAACAGGCTGCTGAAAGCGGGAATATATTAGTAAATGAAAAACCGGTAAAATCAAATTACAAAGTAAAACCCCGCGATCTTATTACCGTTGTATTTGCTCATCCACCACGTGAAATTGAGCTCATACCCCAAAACATTCCTATTGAAATTGTGTATGAAGACGATGACCTTATCATTGTGAACAAACAACCCGGAATGGTAGTTCATCCCGGTTACGGTAATTACAAAGGCACACTGGTAAATGCATTGGTGTACCATTTTCAGCAATTGCCCATCAGTAAATCAGGTGCCACATTAAATGTGAGCAGCAAATCAAAAGAGCAAGCCGTGTTGCGCCCTGGTTTGGTGCATCGGCTGGATAAAAACACAAGCGGAATTATGGTGGTTGCTAAAACCGAAATTGCTATGATGAAGCTGGCGAAAGATTTTTTTGACCGGAATCTGGATAGAAAATACATAGCGCTCGTTTGGGGTGATTTTACGGAAGACAATGGAACTATTACCGGTAATATTGGCCGTCATTTAAAAGACAGAAAACTAATGGATGTATTTCCACTGGAAAGTGAATTGGGAAAACATGCTGTTACACATTATAAAGTATTGGAACGTTTCGGGTATGTAACATTAGTGGAATGTAAACTGGAAACAGGCCGTACCCACCAGATTCGCGCACATATGCAACACATAGGGCATTCCTTGTTCAATGATGATACATATGGAGGTAACCGGATCTTAAAGGGAACCACTTTTGCCAAGTACAAACAGTTTGTGGAAAATTGTTTTACATTATTACCCCGGCAAGCATTACATGCAAAATCACTGGGGTTTAATCACCCGGTAACAGGAAAATACATTCATTTTGATTCTGAACTACCTGCTGATATGCAGGCAGTAATTGCTAAATGGAGAGGGTACTCGGTTTCAATGGCCCTGGAATAAAGCGATAACTATTTCAGTTTATCTTTAAATACTTTTTTGAATTTTTCGATCTTAGG
Source organism: Bacteroidota bacterium (assembly GCA_052389695.1). Classification (GTDB taxonomy): domain Bacteria; phylum Bacteroidota; class Bacteroidia; order 2-12-FULL-35-15; family 2-12-FULL-35-15; genus 2-12-FULL-35-15. The sequence goes on from JBQTHQ010000018.1 coordinate 35,620, forward strand.
CTGTATCACAAACTGACAGTAGGATTCATTTCCATTCAAATTAAAATAATCCTGATGATAGTTTTCTGCTTTATAAAAAGTAGCGGCCGGGCTTATTTCAGTAACGATCGGCTTATCCCACACACCAGAAGCATTTAATTCCTTTTTATATTTTTCAGCCAATTCTCTTTGTTTTTCATTGTGATAAAAAATAACCGAACGGTACTGTGTTCCAATGTCATTTCCCTGACGGTTAAGCTGTGTAGGATCATGTGATTTCCAAAAAGCCTGCAATAATTCATCGTATGTTATTTTGGAAGGGTCATAAACAACCTCACAAACCTCGGCATGACCTGTAGTGCCATTGCAAACCTCTTTATAAGATGGATTTTTAACCGTTCCTCCCTCAAATCCGGACTGAACTGAAATTACGCCATTCAATAGTTGAAATTGTGCTTCTACGCACCAAAAACAGCCAGCTCCAAAAGTTGCGGTATCCATATTATTTGTTTTTTCTAATTGAGGTTCCTGATATGTTGTTTTGTTTGCAGTGTAATCTGTACGATCCTGGGCACAGGATATAAATGCGTTACTAGCTGATACAATGGTTAAAAGTAAAAATATTTTTTTCATTTTGTTAATGATCAGTGTATTTGTTTTCTAAAGACAAAGATAATGCCATTAAAAAACATAGAAGATTAATTAACATGAATGGAATGGGAAGAAGATTATTTCAATAGTTCTAATGCTTCCTGGATAGTAATGTATTCATTATTAAAAAATGCTACAACGAAAGCGCCTTCAATGCCATTTTTAATTAATTCGGCTTTATATGCTTGTGCGGCTTTATAATCATTAAATGATCCTACCACATAACGATTTAAACCTGTAGGTGTGGCTTCTCTAGTTAATCCCTGGATTGCATCAAATTTAGCTTTTTTATCTGCAGGGGGCTCATTCTTAAATACTCCTACCTGTATTTTAAATGTCACTAGCTTTTTGTCTACCGCATTTAAAACTGCGCTGTCTGCCTCCATTAGATCTTCTTTTTTCTGAAGTGTTGCTCCGGCTTCTTTTAATGGTATACGCTTACCATCTTTATATGCTGCAATAAATGCGCCCTGGTAACCTTTCAGCAACAGATCCACTTTATATTTAGCAGCGGCATCAAAATTAGTGAATGAACCACTCATGTATTTATACAATCCATCATCTGTTTTAACTTCTATAAGATCTTTAACATTTTTGAATACACTTTTTGATAAGCGTTTGTTGTATGCACCCAGTTGAACTCTCAACACAACGCCTTTTATCCCACTTACATCGTCAGTAGGTGGTTCATTTTTATTTATTGTTTGCTTATCGGAAGCTACCTGTTTATCGGTTGTTGCTTGTTTATCAGTAGGTGTTGTTGTATTACCAGGAGTAGTAACAATATTATTTGTAACAGGAATATCATAATAAATACCACTTTGTTTATATACCACTTTTGCGTCCATTAATCCTTCACTAATGAGTTGTTGTTTACGTTTTTCCGCATCCAACGAATTATTAAACTTACCTGCAGTATAAACAGTGGTTGAATCATTAATGTTGGTGCTGGATATATCACTGATACTTAAAAATTTCGTCATTAACTCCGGTGCAAGGCCTTTTTCGAAAACACCTAATTGAACTGTGTATTCTTTCTGCAGCATATTATATACTCCGCTTCCGGTATGATCATGCCTTTCTATTTTAGCAAATGCTCCTATATCATCTGAATAAAATTGATACTGATAGGCAATAAGAGAATCACTTAATTGAACTCCTTTTAAATCCACAAAAGCTCCTGAAGGAGAATTTGGTTCATCGTCTTTATAATTAGGTACACCGTCACTGTCATCATCCAAAGGACAACCTCTTGCATCCACAGGAACGCCTTCAGGCGTTCCCTGGCAGGAATCTATCCAGTCTCTAATGCCATCCTTGTCCTGATCTTCATTTTCAAGCGCTAAAAAATCCACATCTTTATAAGGATCTTCTTCATTAAGCTCATCTGCATCCTTTTTTAAGCCCAGATTATAGTGTATTGAAACAGAGGTCATCATAAAATTATCGTTTTGGGAAGTTCCCGCACGATCACCCACACTATTTTTGGTAACACCATCAATATAATCAGTAAAACTGAAGTGCATGGTAGCACCTATTTTGAAATCCCAATAATCATTGATCTGAAACATTACTCCTGCTCCAACGGGTATTGCCCAAGACCGTTCGGAGTATTTACCAAATCCATCAAGATTTTGTTCACGAATATCTGTTTCGTATTTATAGTCGCGTTGAAGCTTCATGGTATTAAAATCTGCATTGGGATCATTTTCATCCAGGTTACGTATACTTCCATCTGACCAGTAATAATAAAAGTTTCCATTCTTGTCATAAAGATCCGTTTTTGATAAAAACTCAAAAGATTCTATCCCCAGGGAAATAAATGGGCTTGCTGTACGATCCTTCGGAAGAAAATTGCCAAAATTATATTCAAATTTAAGCCCGCCAACTCTTATTTGTGATTCAAAGTTAACATTACGTTTATCGTTTGTATTGCGCTCATTAGCACCCAATTTACCAAACAATACATAAAAATTAATTTGTAAATAATCTGTAAACCGTTGTGATACGTTCAGATCGTATCCGATACGACTAACGGATGGCATTTGAAAATGTTTTGAATAGAGATCCCCATAAAACGAGAACACGCCTGTTCCCAAGCCAATAGTTGGTTTAAAAATAAATTCGTTTTTAGGACTTTCTTGTGGATTAGAGCTAGTAGGTATGGTTGTACTATCTGTTTGTGCATAGGATAAACTACCCACAGATAGCAAGAGAATAAAACTCTTTAAACTTTTAGCCATAACACAAATATACTAAAGTTACTACGAAAGCAGCTGTCACTACCTATACCATTTTTGGTTGCTGATCATTAAAGCTTCCTGAACAGTGATACGTTTACCGGTATTATAAGCAGTAACAAAAGGTCCGACTACACCTTTATTTTTTATTTCTTCCCGCGCATCCCGTGCATTTTTATATTCACTATGTGAACCCACAGTATATTTAGTAAACCCGCCCCCCATTTCGGTTTTTACATTTTCATTGATATTGTAGCGCGCAGCCAAGGTGCTGGCTTCAACTGCCTTATGCAATGCCATTATTTGTACCCTGTAATTTACATTGCCCTGTGGAGAAGGGATCGTGGTGGCAGATAGCGTTGGTGGTGGAGTTGTAGGTGGAGGAGCTGATACTACAGGTTCCGTTGGTGTTGGTGTTGGTGTTGGTGTTGGTGTTGGTGTTGGTGTTGGTGTTGGTGTTGGTGTTGGTGTTGGTGTTGGTGTTGGTGTTGGTGTTGGAACAGGAGTTGGAGTTGCAGGTGTAGTATTAGTTACAACAGGAGGTGGTGTTCCTGTTCCTCCAATTGTTACAACACTGGAAGGCAATACAAACTTTTTCGTCTCATCATTTTCAATGACAGAGAATATACCATCAATAACCTGGCTTCCACTTACAGTTGGATCCACTGTTACTTTGTACGATATTTTAAATTCCGGTTTGGCCGGCATTGATACCCATACATATTTTATTTTTTGATCATTAAAAGTAAAAGATGCCCCTTGTGATTCTATTGCTGTTGCTGTAAATCCTGTAGGTAATGTTTCTTTAAAAGTTGCAAAACCGGTCATATTACCTTTACTAATACTTACCTCAACAGTAAATTCATTTCCTGCTGTAGCCGGTACAGTACGAACACATGTAACCGAAGATGGCTCCGTAGTACCTGTTGTTATAGTTGGAGCAGGAGTGGTCGGTGGAATAACTGTTGGAGTCGTTGTTGGAGTAGCCACTACAACCGGTTCAACTACTGGTGGTGTAGGTGTTACTGTTAGCGTCGGCTCCGGTGTGGTTGGTGGTGGAGTTGTTGTATTAGTCACAACAGGTTCAGTTGGAGTTACAGTTGGTGTTGGCTCCGGTGTGGTTGGAGGAGGTGTATTGTCAACCACTGGTGGTGTTCCACCTTCTATTTTAACAGTAGCTGGAGATATGTCGATCGATTGTTTAACATTATCTACTACGTAAGAAAATTTTCCTCCCACAACTTTATCACCGGTGGCTCCTGCCGCTACTTTTACTTTATAACTAATTTTAAACTCTTTATCAGAAGGCAATGACATCCAGATAAATTTCACTGACTGATTACTGAACGTAAATGTACCTCCACTACTTTCTCCCTTTTCTGCGGTAAAACCTTCCGGAAGATCCTGCTGTAATTTTGCGAATCCACCGGTAGTTCCTTTGTTAATGGTAAGTTCCACTACAAATTCACTTTCAGCCTTTACACTTGCCGGTACATTTTGGGTTATAGTAATTGGATCTGCGAAGAAAAACTGGTAGATCAACAATCCTACGGTGTTGAATAGCAAAGCGATGTATTTTAACATATAATCTGAATTAAGGTTTTACTTATTTTTATTGTTCAAAGAAATAATCAACCAAATCATTTAATTTCTCAACTGTAAAATCTGATGTCCCGTCAAAAAAGCCATCAATTGCTGCTGTTATTTCATCCGATGAAATATACCCATCATTGTTTGTGTCAGCAGATCTTAAAGCGGCAGGTATAGTGCTTGCCTGATTCGGATTATTTTTCCGGGCATCTGCAGCTTTTGCATCCAGGTCTTTTAAATAAGCCAAGCTTGGATTCTGATTAAATACTTCGCTGCGTTCCGTAGCCAATGAATCGAATTTAGCCTGCTTTTCAGCGATCATCTGATCCGTTTGGGTAATCCCATCGGCATCCACTAAGGCTCCTTTTTTTGTAGTAAGTTCCTTATCACGATAATCCGCAATTCCATCCTCATCAGCATCTTCCGGACAACCTTTTGAATCAGCTTTAATACCTTTTGGAGTTCCCGGGCAACGATCATCACCATCCACAACACCATCTTCATCAGTATCCATTTTATCAAGTGATGAGAAATCAATATTTTCATATGTTTTATTACCCGCCGCTTCTTTTGCTTTCTTTGTAAAAGTGTATTGGAGGGATACATTGGCAAAAATATAGCTGTCATTACCTTCACCTTTCAAATTGTCAATCCAATCCGTTAAGGTCATATAATAGGTTCCGCCAATGTTTACAGAAATGTTTTCAAGTATTTTCAGATTAAATGCAATACCCATTGGTATGGCATAAGCAGAACGTGAATAATTAGTAGTACTATCTTTTAATGTTGTTTCATATGTATAGTCTCTTTGAAGATAAGTAGCAGTAGCTGCATTTACATCGCTTTCCGCTAAACTCCGGATGCTTCCATCCGTCCAATAATTATATCTTATTCCATTTTTGTCCGTCAGATCTCCTTTAGGATCAAATTTTAAATATCCAAAGCCTACAAACAGATAAGGCGCAAATACACTATTTCGTTTTAAAATAAGATCATTGTCAAAATGGAGTTGAACGTGAAGATCAGCCTGAATTATTTGCGATTGAAAATTTAAATTGCGGGCCTTGGTTCGTTCACTGTCCGCTAATTTCCCATAAACACCATTTAAAGCAACACCTAAATATTTTCCTATACGTTGTTCAATTGTTAAATTATATCCTGCTTTAATTCTGCTGAAGGAACTAAGATTAACACCGCTACCAATGTCGCCATTAAATGAAAGCACACCCGCACCTATAGCTATTGAAGGGAGTTGTTTTGTTTTTTCGGTTTCTCCCGAGGATTGCGAATGAATCACTCCAACTGCTGCAAACACTAAAACCAGAGTGAGTAGATTTTTCTTTCTCATAATTATTTTTTTAGTTGTGTGTAAATTTTTAATCATTTTGCAACACTCACTAGTAATGGGACATATGGTACTCATTTTAATTATTGAAACCATTTAATTGGTTACGATGTAGCCTCTTTACCACGTATTTATGATAATTGAGCAAATCTATCCCAATTTATACCTGAATTTTTACAGGGGTGTTTTGTAATTGTAAACAGCACTTTGTTAATAACCGTTAATTTTTAGAATAAAAAAACAGAAAATAATTTTACTTTATGTGTCAACTAAACACCTTGTGTACAAGGCATTCTACAACTTATACTACATTAACTATTTACTTAAAACTATCTTGTTATTAACAAATGGATTTTAATAAGTAAACACAGAGTTGCAGTTTAGATGATCCCATGAAGTGTTCAGGCTGAAACTTTACCGTGTGTATTATAAATAGTATTTTTGAGCATTATTAATCCGAACTGATGAGTACCCGAAATATTCTTTTTTTATTATTACTTCTGCTTTTGCCTTTCCATCTATCTGCAGGCAATACAGATTCTATTGTCAGTTTAAAAAAAAACAATACTACACGTGTTTTTACTGTTAACCAGTTTGAGTTTTTAGATTCATCCAGGTATATTGATAATACATTATACAATTTTCAAAACTATCTTGGAAGGGCTCATCTTGGAAACAATGGTTTAGCTTTTAATAGTTTACATTTTCAACCTATGCCTGCTGCAATAGGTTTTAATTATTTCAAAAATAATTTTGAAAATTATTTTTATACTTCTAAAAAATTAAAATTTTATAATACCCGCACACCTTACACCGACCTGTTTTATGTTATTGGTAATAAGCGGGAACAGCTTTTTAAAATGACCTTCTCTTACAATATCAAAAAAAACTGGAATGTATCTGTTGATTTTTCACGCATACGCTCAGAAGGTTTTTATCAACGGCAAAGCACCAATAATAATTTTATTGCTGTATCATCCAACTTCCGATCGGGCAATAACCGGTACTGGTTTTTAGCCGGCGTATTTTATAATAATGTGAAGAATAATGAAAATGGAGGCATTGCAGATGATTCGGTTTTTGAAAATGCAGGGGTGATCGATAAAAAACTGATCGATATTAATTTAACATCGGCCAAAAGAAAAACAATTAACCGAAGTATTTATTTCAAACAATATTTAAATTTTGGGCGCAGATCCGCGGATACGGCCTCACATAATATGATCACTCCCGAAAGCCGGTTAATACTTACCTCTGTATTTGATGACAATATATTGGTATATGAAGACGGCAATCCGCTTTCAGGCTTTTATACTGATATTTATTATGATTCAACCAAAACGTTTGATTCCACTTATAGTTTTAAAATTGAAAATGAACTGGCATGGAAAAGAACGGATAACAAAAAGCGCAGAGGATTAAAAGATATGTTAGGTGTTGGCGTTAATGTGAAACATCAGCTCATAAATGTCAGGCAATATGAAATAGATACAGCATTGAATAATATAATTGCTGGAGCAGAATTTTATAATACGTATTCAAATCATAAGCTTTGGTGGAATATTGGAGCGAAATATACCCTAGAGGGATATAATGCAGAAGATTACAGTGCATCTGCAACAATTAAAAAAGAGGTCATTGATAGCTTAAGTTCACTCTCATTAAAAATTGAAAGCAGACAACAGGCTCCTGATTTTATTTATCATCGATTTTCTTCCAATCATTTTAAATGGAATAATTCTTTTGAAAAAATACAGGAATCGGGAGCTACAATTAATCTTTCAATTAGTAAATATGATATGGACATTGGTGTTGATTTTAGAGGATATACCAATGTGTTGTATTTTGATACAAATGCGATCGCGAAACAATACAAAGGCTCCATAGGCATATTATCCGCCACTTTTAAAAAAGATTTTACATTTCATAACTGGCATTTTAATAATCATATTCGTTATCAGCTTGCCCCGGATTCAATCGTAATACGTATTCCTGAATTTGTTTCAGAACATTCTTTGTATTATGAAAACGAAGTATTGAAAGGTGCCATGCGACTGCAAATCGGTGCATCTGTGTTTTACACTTCCGAATATTATGCAAATGCCTATATGCCCGCTACAGCACAATTTTATTTACAGGATAATAAAAGATATGGCGGTTATCCTTTCATTGATTTTTTTATAAACGCACAGATCAAAACAGTTCGAATATTTATAAAAATAGATCACTTAAATAGCGGATGGATGGAAAACAGATCAATGCTGACTGCAAATTATCCTATGAATGACAGGGCGTTTAAGTTAGGTGTATCCTGGAGATTTTTTAATTAAGGTAAAACATTTCGATTCCAACTCATTGGAATCGAAATGATCTTTAAAAAATTACATATTACCCATTTCGGTTCTGATTCCCCCTCTTTTTGCATGGCCTTTTTTAGCACAGGAAGTAAGAAAAAATATTGCCAGCAGGAACATGCTTAAGTAGGTCGCTTTGTTTTTCATGTTGATTGAGTATTAATAATTAAACTTCTTTTTGTTGGTGCTAATGTAACATAATTATTTACAAATAACCACCCATTTCCGTTTTAACTCTGTGTTTATTTCTCTGGCAATCTCTATGAGCACAAGAACTGATCAAAATTGCTGTTATCACAATTAAACTGATCGCTATAATTTGTTTTTTCATTCTGATTTTTATTAATAATAACGAATACAAACTCACATAAATTGTTAGAAAGCCGCAATTTTATCCGACATGTATTTACCGGATTTTAACTTGTCAACCAATTTCGAAAAGCACTCAATGGTATATTTCACATCTTCCAGTGTGTGCACAGAAGTTGGGATCAAACGTAAAATGATCATTCCTTTCGGTACAACCGGATACACTACCATTGAACAGAAAATGTTAAAATTCTCACGAAGATCTAAGATCAAATTGGTGGCTTCAGGTATGGAGCCATTCATATATACGGGGGTTACAGGAGAATTGGTTTCTCCGATCTCAAAGCCTGCTTTTTTTAATCCGCTTTGTAAGGCATTGGTGACCTCCCATAATTTTTCTCTGTATTCCGGATGTTTACGCATCAGCTCCAATCGTTTAATTGCGCCAACAACTAAAGGCAATGGTAATGATTTCGCAAAGATCTGCGAACGCATGTTGTAACGCAGGTATTCAATTATTTGTTCATCACTGGAAATAAAACCGCCTATCAGCGCAAATGATTTTGCAAATGTTCCGAAATAAATATCAATACCATCCTGACAGCCTTGCTCCTCACCTGTTCCGCCACCGGTTGCACCCATCGTTCCAATACCATGGGCATCATCCACAAACAAACGGAATTTATATTTTTTCTTTAGCTCTACAATTTCTTTTAATTTTCCCTGGTCGCCGCGCATGCCAAATACACCTTCAGTAATAACAAGGATGGATCCATTCTGAGCTTCTGCTAATTTAGTTGCACGTTCCAGTTGTTTTTTACAGTCTTCAATATCATTGTGTTTAAATACATAGCGTTTACCCATATGAAGGCGTACACCATCCAGGATACAGGCATGTGATTCGGCATCATACACTACTACATCATGACGGTCCAATAAACACTCAATTGCTGAAACCATTGCCTGGTAACCGAAATTACAAAGTATTGTATCCTCTTTTTTCACTAATGCAGAAAGGCCCGCTTCCAACTCCTCATGAAAATCAGAATTTCCACTCATCATACGTGCACCCATTGGCATTGCAAACCCATATTTTGCTGCAGCATCTTCATCCGCTTTACGAACTTCAGGATGATTTGCTAAACCCAGGTAATTATTCAAACTCCAGTTCAAACGCTTTCTACCGCGAAATATCATATTGGGAGCTATTTCACCTTCCAGCTTTGGAAACGTAAAATATCCATGTGATTCTTTGGCATGCATCCCTATCGGACCACGATTTGCTTTAATTTTTTCAAATAAATCCTTCATTTTATCGTTATTTAATGATGTTTTAAAATTAAGAACTGCGAAAATAGTGCATTCTCCTTTATTTTCAAAAGTATTTATATTAACAAACAGCCTTAGATTCTACAAAAAAACAATAAAAACCGTTCAATTTCCATCAAAAAATGTATCTTTGCGAACATTTAAAAATGTTGAAAAAATACTTAAACATATCATTAGGGCTTATTTTGCTTTTAGCTGTTTCATGTAATAGTGAAAAAAAGGTGTATGAATCTACCAACACTGCTAAAAAGAAACGTTTCGACTTTACCATCGGCAAATTCAATAAGTTAGTAAAAAGTGGGGATATGGATGCAAAATATGCTGCTGCAATCAAGTATTTTGAAAAGGAAAATTATACCAGGGCGCTTACTCTTTTTGAAGAGTTAATGAGTGTATACAGGGGTACAAAAAAAGCTGAAGAAGTGCACTATTACTACGCTTATTGCAATTATAATTTACAGGATTACCTGGTGGCAGGGTACCAATTTCGCAGCTATGTTAAAATTTTTGCCAATACAAAACATACAGAGGAATGCGCCTATATGAATGCCTATTGTTTTTATTTAAATTCACCGGAATACAGCCTTGATCAGATCGATACTAAGCTTGCTATAAAAGAGTTTCAGCGATTTACAAGTCAATACCCTCAGAGCACAAAAATTCCAGAATGTAATGACCTGCTAGATAAATTAAGGGGGAAACTGGAGCGTAAATCCTATGAAAATTCAATGTTATACTATAACATGAACGATTATAAAGCGGCTGTAGTAGCTTTTGGCAACCATTTAAAGGATTTCCCGGGTACAAAACATACCGAAGAACTGAACTATTTGACCATTAAATCCTATTATTTGCTGGCATTGAACAGTATTGAATCAAAAAAACAGGAACGTTTTAAGGCTGCTGTGGATACTTATGTTAAATTTGCGGAAGGATTTCCACAAAGTGAGTATTTAAAAGATGCCGAATTTATTTACACCAGCGCCTTAAAAAATTTAGAAAAGTATACTAAACAAACATCATAAAAATCATGGACTACAAAAAAACAACTGCTGACTTAACTACCACTACACGCGATTTAAGAGATCTAGACGGGAAAACAGGTAACATTTACGAAAGTATCGCTATCATCTCTAAACGTGCTAACCAGATCAGTGCTGAAATGAAAGAGGAGTTAACCAATAAATTGGCTGAATTTGCTACCAATACTGATAATCTGGAAGAGATTTTTGAAAATCGTGAGCAAATTGAGATCTCTAAATATTATGAGCGCTTGCCAAAACCTTCATTGATAGCTATCCAGGAGTTTTTCGATGATAAGATCTATCACCGTAATCCAACTACTGGATAGCTATCAATGAAGGTTTTGGCAAGCGCTCATAATATTTAGAGATCTCAATTTGCTCACGATTTTCAAAAATCTCTTCCAGATTATCAGTATTGGTA
>JBQTHQ010000019.1:0-44728 GCA_052389695.1 Bacteroidota bacterium
TTCTGGAAGAATCCCGTATATCTGAATTATTAAAAAAGTATTGTAAGTTTTTACCTGTTGAGATAAAATTTGGCACTAAAAAAGAAAAGAAAAAAGAAGGTGATAAAGAAGTTGAAACTGAAATTGATAATATTATTAACAACCCTACCCCTGCCTGGACCAAGAAACCCACTGATCTTACTGATGAAGATTATAAAAAATTTTATCATGAATTGTACCCGATGAGTTTTGAAGATCCTTTATTTCATATTCACTTGAATGTAGATTATCCTTTTAACCTAACAGGTATTTTATATTTTCCGAAGATCAAAAAATCATTTGAAGCTCAAAAAGATAAGATTCAACTATACTCGAACCAGGTATTTGTTACTGATGCGGTTGAAAATATCGTTCCTGACTTTTTAACCCTGTTACGCGGGGTGATAGACTCTCCGGATATTCCTTTGAATGTAAGCCGCAGCTATTTACAAAGCGATGGGAACGTAAAAAAGATCTCTGCACACATCACTAAAAAAGTAGCGGATAAACTGGAAGAAATATTTAAGAAAGACCGTGCTGATTTTGAAGCTAAATGGGAAGACATAAAAATATTTGTTCAGTATGGAATGCTTTCGGAAGACAAATTTTTCGAGAAAGCACAAAAATTTGCACTGCTGAAGAATACGGATGGGAAATATTTTACCCTGGATGAATATGCTGAAAAGGTAAAAGCGGCTCAAACCGATAAAGATAAACGCGTTACTTATTTATATACTACCAATACGGAAGAACAACACAGCTTTATTGAAACAGCTAAGGAGCGTGGGTATGATATATTGATAATGGATAGCCCTATTGATTCTCATTATATCAACCAATTGGAATCCAAATTAAAGGATACTTCGTTTGTTCGTGTGGATGCAGATACAATTGATAAATTGATCAAGAAAGAAGAAACGCAACCGTCCAAACTTTCAGAAGAAGAGCAAAAACAGTTACAACCGGTAGTTGAATCAGTTGTTCCGAAAGAAAAATTCACTGTTGTATTTGAAAGTTTGAGTGAAAAAGATGCACCTATGATCATTACTAAACCCGAATTTATGCGCAGGATGAAGGATATGAGTGCCATGGGTGGCGGTGGAATGAATTTTTATGGTTCAATGCCGGATATGCATAATTTGATAGTAAACAGTAATCATCCGCTTATTACTAAAATCCTTAAAGAGAAGGATGCTGAGAAACAAAAACAACTGACAAAACAGTCTGCTGATTTGGCAATGCTCTCGCAAGGGCTTTTAAAAGGTGAGGAACTGACCAAATTCATAAAACGCAGTGTTGAGCTGATATAGCCTCTCCCCTTCATCCCCTCTCCAAAGGAGAGGGGGCATTACTTAAAGCAGAATTTAAAATGGAAGTAAAATTTATTATAAACAGTAGAGTTCTAACTCCCTCTCCTTTGGAGAGGGCTGGGGTGAGGTCCTGTCAAATTTCGACAGCTTGTCATTGTATACGTAATGGTATGTGCTTTGACAATATTGTGTACTTTTAACTAAAACTAAAACTAAAATGAGAAAAGGTTTAATCATCGTAGGTGGGATAGTCCTATTTGCGTTTATTTTTTTTATGATGTACAGGAGTACATACAACACTGCTATCAACTTACAGGAAACTGTGGACGAAAAATGGGGTAATGTTGGAGCTAATTATCAAAGAAGAGCTGATCTGGTTCCACAGTTAGTGGCCACAGTAAAAGGCGCTGCTGAAAATGAAAGAGGTATTTTAACTGCAGTAACGCAAGCCCGTGCGGGTATTGTGAATGCAAAAACACCTGAAGACATGGAATTGATGGGCAGAAAGATCAATACTGCAATAAACCTGGCATTTGAGGCATACCCTCAGATCCGTTCTACTGAGAATTTTAAGGAATTACAGGCGCAGTTAGAAGGAACAGAGAATCGAATAGCTGTTTCACGTAAAGAATACAACGAATCAGTAAAAGGATACAATTCACATATTCGTGGTTTTATCAATAGTATGTTCCTAAACAAAGAAACATTTGCTAAGAGAGAGCCATTTAAAGAAACTGCCGGCTCAGAAGTTGCACCTAAGGTAGAATTCTAATAGTACTTAGTATATAGTCGTTAGTATTTAGTAATAAAAATTTATTACATGCTAACGACTTAATACTAATGACTCAATACTAACATAAGCGTGAGAAATTTTTTCAACAAACAACAAAAACAAGCGATCCAGGATGCCATTGCAGCCGCTGAGCTAAACACTTCAGGAGAAATACGTGTGCATATTGATGATGTTTGTAAGGAAGATGTGTTGGATAAAGCTGCAAATATGTTCCATCAGTTAAAGATGGATGCTACCGGCCTGAGAAATGGCGTATTGTTTTACCTGGCTGTGAAAGATCATAAATTCGCGATTCTAGGAGATAAAGGCATCAATGAAAGGGTACCTGCTGATTTTTGGGACCATATAAAAAACGAGATGCTGATCCATTTCAAACAACAACAATTTACCGAAGGGCTTTGCAAGGGAATCGAAATGGCAGGAGAGAAATTAAAAGCTCACTTTCCCTTATTACACAATGATTCCAATGAATTGACGAATGATATGAGTTTCGGAAAGAAATAAAACTACAAATTACTAATCTATACGAATGTACTAATCTGGATGCTAAAAAAATATATAACTCTCCTTTTACTTTTTACATTTTCAATCATAGCTTCTTTCTCTCAAACAGATGTTATTCCCGAACGTCCCAATCCTCCTAAATTAGTCAATGATCTTTCCAAAGAGATGCCTGATTTTCTTTCTGATCAGGATGAAGCCCAATTAGAACAAAAGCTTCAAAATTTTTCCAATCAAACATCCAATCAAATTGTAATCATAATTGTAGATGACCTTGCTGAATTAGAACCTTGGGATTATGCAACACAACTTGGAAGTAAATGGGGTGTTGGCCAGGGGAAATTTGATAATGGAGTAGTTATTCTCATCAAACCAACCGGCGGGAAAGGGCAACGCAAATCATTTATTGCTGTTGGTACAGGCCTGGAAGGTGCGATCCCGGATATAACAGCCAAACGAATTGTTGAAAATGAATTGAACTCCAATTTAGCAAACGGAAATGTATATGAAGCTTTTGATCAAACTACAGATGTGATCATGGGACTTGCTAAAGGAGAGATCAATTCGGATCAATATGGCCAAAAGAATAAAAAGAAAAAATTACCCATTGCAGCTATCGTTATAATGATCATCATATTTATTCTTTTTATGACACGAAGGGGCGGCCGTGGTAATAATGGTGGCTTGAGTATGGGATCCGGATTTTTATTGGGTTCTTTATTAGGCGGCAGAAGCGGTGGCGGATTTGGCGGCGGTTCATCCGGTGGGTTCGGAGGATTTGGCGGCGGCGGCTTTGGTGGTGGTGGTGCGGGTGGCAGCTGGTAAACTACTAATTACGAATTGGTACGAATGTACTAATCTGTGTATTCACCTTGACTTTTTATACTTATCCCCCTTTTCGTCATTTTTCCAATGATTGCTTCAAGTTCAATATAGTTACATCATGTCACAAAATAATTTACACCTGTAATTCGTATATTCGCAAAAAATTCGAATTCGTAATTTATGAAACTACACGTTATAAATACCGGAAATTTTAAATTGGATGGGGGCGCAATGTTTGGTGTTGTTCCTAAATCATTATGGAACAAGACCAACCCTGCCGACGAAAATAATTTGTGTAATTGGGCCATGCGCTGCTTATTGGTCGAAGATGGAGATCGCCTGATCTTAATTGACAATGGTATTGGCAACAAACAAGACGCAAAGTTTTTAAGCCACTATTATTTAAATGGAAATGACACGCTTGAAAGATCATTAAAAACAGCAGGTTTCAGCACAAATGATATTACCGATATGTTTCTTTCCCATTTGCACTTTGATCACTGCGGTGGAAGCATTCAATATAATAAAGAAAAAACGGGTTTTGAAACCACCTTCAAAAATGCTACTTACTGGAGCAATCCTGAACATTGGGAATGGGCCACTAAACCTAATGCACGTGAAAAAGCAAGTTTTTTAAAGGAAAACATTATTCCCATACAGGAGAGCGGACAATTGAAATTTATAGAAGGGGCGAGAATAGGTGGACAGGAAACGAATGAATACATCAACAACAAGCAATTAGGTTCGGATATTTCGATCATGCTTGTTCGCGGACATACAAATGCCATGATGATCCCGCATATCCGTTATAAAGGGAGAACGGTGGTTTTTATGGCTGATCTGCTTCCCTCTACCGGGCATATACCATTGCCTTATGTAATGGGATATGATACTCGCCCGTTACTTACTTTATCCGAGAAAGAAAAATTTCTCAAACGTGCAGCCGATGAAGAATTCATTTTATTTCTTGAACACGATTCTGTAAACGAATGTTGCACCCTGCAAAACACTGAAAAGGGCGTACGTTTAAAAGAAACATTTTCATTGAAAGAATGTTTTGGATCGTAATCTAAAACTCTATTTTCATTTCCTTCTGTAACATTCCGTTCATATTCATTCGGGCATAATATGTTCCCGGCTGCACTTCCCTTGTTCTGAATGTATAATATAATTTACATTCCCCTTTTTCATGGGTAATGTCCTGAAATAACAACTGTACTAAACGACCCTGTTCATCATAAATTCCAATGGTTACGCTACCATCCGCAGGAACAGAATATTCAAAAACTCCTTCTATTCTGTTTGCCCTTCCCATAACATCCCTGTCGCTTTCCTGTTTATAAATAATATCATATGCAGGGATCGGTCGGCCTGTAATTTCCGAAACATATTTGCGCAATGCATCCACAACTTTCTTATCATCGCCAATAATACTTCCTAAAGACTCATTATCTGATACAGCCCAGACCGCATCCTGTGCCGCATCATTTGTATAATATTTATTGGTATCCAGAAAATTGGCCAGTTTTACCAGGTTGCTATCTGCTAATTTACCTACGCTATAAATGGAATTGACTTTTGGTGAACTATTGTGTGCCTGGCAACACATGCCGTATATCATTAGTGTTTTACTTTGTTTGCCATTCACAAAAAATTCTTGGGAACGGGTTACTAATATATCCTGCTCGGAATTATTTTTAGAATCCAGCCTTCTCCCCGCCTCCACATTCAGATCTAATTTTTGATTGGTATTATTTTGAAGGTTCATTTCAATCACTTCTCCTGTAAAACCTCCCCGACTTTTAATACTAAGCTTTACAAGGCCTTTTTTGGCAGCATCTTCTACAGAGATGCATTTGTTGGCAAACAAAGAATTGGTGAAAATGCTTATTGCCATTAGCATGCAAATGGCTGATTTTAACAATTTCATGGGGTCTCCTTTTTTAGAACTTTTATTCTATAACGGAGAAATCGTGAAAAGATATATAAATGAGATTAAAAAAGATTCCAAACAGTTTCCCTAAAACCAATAAACACTCCATCATCACGCACTTCTAAAGGATATGTTTCAACGAAATCGCCCAGACCGCTTTTTGCCCGGCCTGTTTTCAGATCAAAATGGTAGCGGTGCATAGGGCAAACAACGCTGCCTTCGGCCGTACAATAGCCATTTCCGAGGGATGCACCATTATGAGGGCATTTATCATTCACCGCAAAAAAACCTTCGGCAGTACGTGCCACACATATCTTTTTTCTTCCAATATCGATCGTGGTGACCCGTCCAACAGCCACTTGTGCCTCCGCTGCAAGGCGTGAATCAAATAATTTATGCCATTTTATTTTTTTTTCGAAAAGCATATTATTTTTTATCGATCTCCATAAGAAGATTATCTACCAAACGGCTTGCGCCAAAGCGAAACAAAGAAGGTTGCAACCATTCCTTACCAAGAATTTTTTCTGTGAGACGCAAATATTTTATTGCTATCATATTATCTGAAATTCCACCGGATGGCTTGATCCCACATTTTTTACCTGTATTTTTATAATGATCTTTAATGGCTTGCAGCATCACACACATGGCAGGTAATGTGGCATTTACAGCTATTTTTCCGGTAGATGTTTTAATAAAATCGGCACCTGCTTCTATGGCAATATCACTAGCAATGCGAACATTGTCAAGGGTATCCAGCTCACCTGTTTCCAATATTACTTTTAGTGTTTTACTTCCGCATTCATTCTTAAAAGCAGTTATTTCATCGAAAATGAACTGATAATTACCTTCTAAAAATTTTCCTCTTGATATCACCATATCGATCTCATCGGCCCCTTGTTTAATAACATAATCTGCTTCAGCCAATCTGAGTTTCAGAGGCAATTGTCCGGATGGAAAACCTCCTGCCACGGCAGCCACTTTTATACCTGTATCTTTTAACGTTTTTTTTGCTACTTCCACTAATGCCGGATACACACAAACAGCCGCTGTACCCATTTTTATTGCTTTCTGGCAAAGAACTGTTACCCCTGCATCAGTATCTTTACCTTCCAATGTGGTTAGGTCGATCAATGACAATGCAAGTTTTAATTCATCTATTGTCGCCACAGAAGAATTGATCTCAGAGAAGAGTTTCTCTATTACAGAAACCTCTATTTTAGGGGAATTAACAGTGTAGGCTTGAGACATAATGCCAAAGGTAATGCAAAATATGTTTTTCTATTTCAAAAAAACCACTTACATTTACATCCACGAATGAAACCAACTTTCATATTTTAATCAGCAACTGCAACACAACAATGTGTTGTATGAAATGCTGCATTTAATTTACGGAAGACTAGAATATTTGTTAATTTCAAAGGGTCTTTCCGAACAGGTAAGGCCCTTTTTGTTTAGCCCCTCCCCAAAGGGAAGGAGGAAAAATACTAAAAACGATACTAAATAGTTTGTACATTTATTGCAATTATTAAAAAAGAATATTTAATTCTCTCCCCTCTCCTTTGGAGAGGGGATTAAGGGGAGAGGCCCATGAATAATATATTTCCGACAGATAAAATTTTACAACGTGCTGATAAGGAGCAATTGCTTAAACAGCAGGGGAAAGTTATATGGTTTACAGGACTAAGTGGTTCAGGAAAAACTACCATTGCCATTGCGCTGGAAAATGAATTAAGTAAAAAAGGGCTGCTTACACAGATACTGGATGGAGATAACATCCGGACAGGAATTAATAACAATCTTGGATTCAGCGATGCTGACAGAACAGAGAATATTCGCAGGATCGCAGAAGTGACTAAATTATTTGTGAATTGCGGGGTAATTACCATTTGTTGCTTTGTTAGCCCGACAGAAGATATCAGAAAAATTGCCCGTGATATTATTGGAAAAAATGATTTTATAGAAGTGTTTGTAAATACTCCACTGGAAATATGTGAACAACGCGATGTAAAGGGCTTATATGCAAAGGCTCGAAAAGGGCAAATAAAAGATTTTACAGGAATTACCGCTCCTTTTGAAGCACCTAAAAATCCAACGGTTGAGGTAAGAACAAACGAATTAAGTATAGAAGATAGCGTGAAAAAGATCCTGAATTTTATTGAAAATACAAAAGAATGAAAAATTACAACTTAACACATTTAAAAGAGCTGGAGAGCGAAAGCATTTATGTGTTGCGCGAATTGGCTGCACAGTTCGAAAAACCTACATTGCTTTTTTCCGGCGGAAAAGACAGTATCGTATGTTTTCATCTTGCACGCAAAGCATTTTCCCCGGCAAAAATTCCTTTTCCATTGGTACATGTTGACACAGGGCACAACTTTGAAGAAACGATTGTTTTTCGTGATGAACTTGCAAAAAAATATGGCGCACAATTAATTGTTGGTTCTGTTCAGCAAAGCATTGATGAAGGGAAAGCAGTGGAAGAAAAAGGATTCAATGCCAGCCGTAATGTTTTACAAACCGTTACATTATTGGAAACCATTGAAAAATATAAGTTTGATGCTTGTATCGGTGGCGCCCGCAGGGATGAGGAAAAAGCACGCGCAAAAGAACGCTTCTTTTCACATCGTGATGAATTCGGGCAGTGGGATCCTAAAAACCAACGGCCGGAATTATGGAATTTATTCAATGGCAAAAAAGCAGTGGGTGAGCATTTTAGAGTATTTCCAATTAGTAACTGGACGGAAATGGATGTATGGCAATACATCTTACAGGAAAATATTGAAATACCATCCATTTATTTTACACACGAACGCGAATGTTTCGTACGTGATGGTGTGATTTATGCGCACTCACATGTGATCCCTTTAAAACCTACTGAAAAAGTAGAAAAAATGCAGGTACGTTTCAGAACTATTGGAGATATTAGCTGTACAGGAGCAGTACTTTCAAAAGCAAATTCACTGGAAGAAATCGTAGAAGAAGTGGCAGCAACACGTGTTACTGAGCGTGGCAGTCGTATTGATGACAAACGCTCCGAGGCAGCGATGGAAGACCGAAAGAAAGCGGGATACTTTTAGAAGGGCGGAAATCGAAAGTTCGAATTCGGAAGTAAAAATTAAAGAATAAAAGTACTTTATGAATAATGATTTAAAAGATAGAACTAAAAAATTTGCTGTAGCTATTATTCGTTTTGTTAGAAGTTTCCCAAAAAGTGATGAAGGATATAATCTTGGAAAACAATTACTTCGTTCCGGAACAAGTGTTGGCGCTAATTACAGGTCTGCTTGCAAAGCAAAATCTACAGCTGATTTTATAAATAAAATAGTTATTGTTGAAGAAGAGGCAGATGAATGTTGTTATTGGCTAGAGTTAATCATTGAGGCTGAAATTATTAATAAAATTCAAGTCGAATCTATTTTAAAAGAAGCGAATGAACTGACTGCAATTTTTACAGCTGCTGGAAAAACTGCAAAAGAAAACAAATTAAAAATTTTAAAAAATTAAACTTAATACAATGACTACTTCCGAAATTGCACTTCCGAAATCCGACTTATCAGGATATTTAGATATGGATCTGCTTCGCTTTACAACCGCAGGTTCAGTTGATGATGGCAAAAGCACGCTGATAGGGCGTTTACTTTATGATTCAAAATCAATTTTTGAAGATCAGTATGAAGCGATCAAAGCAACCAGCGAAAAACGCGGGGAGGAATATGTGAACCTGGCTTTACTTACTGACGGATTACGTGCAGAGCGTGAACAAGGTATTACTATTGATGTTGCCTACCGCTATTTCGCTACTCCAAAACGTAAATTCATTATTGCAGATACTCCCGGGCATATTCAGTACACACGTAACATGGTAACCGGTGCATCTACAGCCAATGCCGCTATTATTTTGATTGATGCACGTAAAGGCGTTATCGAGCAAACCATGCGCCATACTTATATTGCATCTTTATTGAGAATTCCGCATGTGATCGTATGTGTGAATAAAATGGACCTGGTTGAATACAAGGAAGATGTTTTCAAGCAAATTAAAAAAGATTATGAAGCATTTGCTTCCAAACTGGATATAGTGGATGTTCATTTCCTTCCGATCAGTGCCTTAAAAGGCGACAATGTTGTGGAACATTCTAAGAACATGGATTGGTACAAAGGTTCAACATTGATGTATTTATTGGAAAACATTCACATTGCGAACGATCAGAATCATAGCGATGCTCGTTTTCCTGTACAGTATGTGATCCGCCCGATGAGTAAAGAACATCATGATTATAGAGGATATGCAGGCCGTGTGGCAGGGGGCATTTTCAAAAAAGGGGATGCTGTTACAGTTTTACCAGGCGGTTTTAAATCTAAAATTAAATCCATTGATACATTGAATAGCTCACTAGAAGAAGCATTTGCACCTATGAGTGTAACCCTCACACTGGAAAATGAGATCGATATTTCACGCGGTGATATGATCGTTAAAACTGAGAATCAACCGGAAATAAAACAAGATCTAGAGGTGATGATCTGCTGGTTAGCAGAAAATAAATTACAGTCAAATGGAAAATATGCATTAAAACATACTTCCAAAGATGTACGTTGCGTTGTAAAGGATATTCAATACAAAGTAAATATCAACACACTGGAAAAAATTGAATCGGATAAATCCATTGGATTGAATGATATTGCACGTATTACACTGCGCACAACTTCCCCTATAGCAGTTGATAAATATGGCAAAAACAGGAATACCGGAAGCTTGATCTTAATTGATGAGGCAACGAATGTAACTGTTGGTGCAGGAATGATAATTTAAAAATCGGAAGGCGGAAGTGTGATTTCGGAAGTAAAAATAATTAAGAGTATAGTAACGAATAATGAATAAAAAGTATTTAAGTATAATTAGGATATCACTGTTTTTAACTATTATTCTGTTAAACTTAAGTTTTTATTCTGGATCAAACACAGCTGTGTTGACTTGTAAATCTAATTCTGGTAAAACCACTTTTGTTGCATACATACAAGACATTACCAGCACATTTGAAGGCGCAACATTTACTATGGATAAATCAAGCATTGAATTTGACTCGAATGAAAATGGGTATGTTGTTCTTGACTCAAAAAGCGGTGTATTTACTTTATTTGTAGATGGGAGAAAAACTTTTGATTATCCCAACGGTAAGTTTATTCGGTTTTGGGCAATTCCTTCAACTTTTAAAATAATCACAGAAGAACATGGCCATAAGGTATATGAATTCAAAGCAAAACTTAATGGGACAGACCCAAGACCAAATAAGACACCTGACTCTCCCGTTGTGGAATTAAATTGCAAACTAGAGTGGAAAATTTAATTCGATTATTTACTTTTTACTTTCGAAATGGAACTTCCGACTTCACACTTTCTTCAACACCATTTCTACATGCGGAATATTGTCTTCAAGATATTCTTCACTTGCAATTTCAAACCCCAAACTTTTATAAAAATTTTTCAGATAGCATTGAGCACTAATACGAATTGGCACTTTTCCAAATTGTTTTCCTATGAAATTTATTGACTCTTTCATTAGTTCCTTTCCCATTCCTTTTCCTCTCATTGTATTTGAAATTACAACGCGTCCAATAGAAACTTCTTTATAAGAAATACCGGCAGGAAGTATTCTCGCATAAGCAACTATTTCATTATTATCATCTAAACCCACCAGATGAAATGATTTGGAATCTTTTCCATCCATATCCTGGTAAGGACAATTTTGCTCCACTACAAAAACTTCTGAACGCAAGCGTAAAATATTATACAGTTCAATAGTGTTGAGCTCTTCAAAAATTTTTATTTTCCAGCTGATTTTCATATAATAACAAAGATATAATTATACAGAGTATTTATTTGTAATTTTAACCTGTTATGCGCCATATTTCTGCTGATTATATTTTTACGATCACATCTGAACCTATCAAGAATGGTGTAATAACTGTTGATGATACCGGTACTATAATTGATATTTCTTCTATTTCATCACAAAATCAAAAAATTGAATATTACAAAGGAATTATCTGTCCTGGTTTTATCAATACCCATTGCCATATAGAGCTTTCGCATTTACGTTCTAAAATTTCTGAAAGAACAGGGATGTCAGGATTTATAAAAGAATTTCTTTTACAACGAGGCATATTTTCTGATATCGAGATTCAGAATGCTATTATCGAAGCGGAAGCAGAAATGATCAAAAATGGGATTGTTGCCGTGGGTGATATTTCCAATAACGAACATAGCTTTAAACAAAAAGCAAAAGGCAATTTATTGTATCATACCTTTATTGAAATATTTGATCTGGATCCTACAAAAGCAGAAGAAGTTTTTGAAAATGCTAAAAAATTAGAATGTGAGCTGCAACAAATCCTTAATCCTCAATCCTTAATCTTTAATTCTTCTATTACACCGCATGCGCCTTATTCGGTTTCCAAAAAATTATTCCAGTTGATCCATGATGAAGCTGTCGAAAAAAATAGCATTATCAGTATACATAATCAGGAAAGTGAAGGAGAAAATGAATTATTTATTACAGGATCAGGAATAATGGCTGATACATTTAAAGCAATGGGAATAAATACAGATACGATGCGAACCGGAATGAATTCGTTAAGATATACATTATCATTATTGCCTAAAGAATCAAGAACATTATTAGTACATAATACTTATACTTCACTAGAAGACATACAAATTTCAAATCTCAAATCTCAAATCCCAGATCTCTTTTGGTGCACTTGCCCCAATGCGAACCTATATATTGAAAACAAATTGCCAAACTATCAATACTTCTTTGATGAAAATGCGCGCATAACCATTGGAACAGATAGCCTGGCATCCAATTGGAGCTTATCTGTTTTAGATGAATTAAAAACCATCACCAAACATTTCCCACAAATATCTTTACAAATATTACTTCTATGGTCAACCAAAAACGGCGCTGATTTTTTAGGGTTTGATCATTTAGGAACAATTGAAAAAGGAAAAAGGCCGGGATTGAATTTATTAAAAAATGTGGATGGATTAAAAATTTCGGAGAAAACCGAAGTAGTGAAATTAATTTAAAAAATGGAACGCGGATCTCTATGATTCTTATGATCTATTAAGATCTGTTCCCACTACACTTTAATCATTTTTAATCTTAAAAATCATCACAATCTGCGTTCCATTAAAGCTTTCGCAATAATAAGATCCTGAGGAGTAGTTATTTTAATATTTTCGTAATTCCCATCTATTAAATTAATTTTTTCTCCCATTGCCTCCACTACACTTGCATCATCGGTAAACGTAGAGCGATATTCCTGTACAAATGCTTTTTTTAAAAGATCGGAATGAAAACATTGTGGTGTTTGAACTATAAAAATTTTAGAACGATCAATTGCTTTATTATTACCACCTTGTACTTCACGCACTGATTCTGTTAATGGCACTACCGGACTTGCGTTTCCATTTTTTTCAGCATGTTCAAATGCATTGATAATAGTTTTCGAGCTTACAAAAGGACGGGCGGCATCATGCACTCCAACCACACAGTTTGCAGGAACTAAGGCTAATCCATGTCTTACGGAATGAAAGCGCGTTTCACCTCCATCGGTCAATTGGATAATATGTTTGAAGTTATATTTTTTGCAAAGCTCTTCCCATTCATCATGCAATTGTTTCGACAATACAACAATAATATTTATTTGTGGAATAGCCTTCACAAATTTCTCGATCGTATGCATAAGTATAGGTTTCCCCTGCAATTCAATGAACTGCTTGGGAATTTGGCTTTTCATGCGAGTTCCTGTACCTCCTGCTACTATGATGATGTATTTATTCAAAATGGTTATCTGTTAATAGTCATTGGTTATCAGTGAAAAAATAATGGTTAATAGAGAATAAACCTATTAACCATTAACTAATAACCTGGAACCGATTATAAGATCAACATGGCATCGCCATAAGTATAGAAACTATATTTTTCCTTTATAGCTTCTTTGTATGCTTTCATTATCAGATCATAACCTCCAAAGGCACACACCATCATCAATAATGTTGATTCCGGTGTATGAAAATTAGTGATCATACAATTGGCAACACTGAAATCATAGGGAGGAAAAATAAATTTATTTGTCCACCCGTTGTATGGTTTTAAATAACCATCAGTACTTACAGAAGTTTCAACACCACGCATGGACGTAGTTCCTACAACGCACACTTTCTTTCTTGCCTCACGTGCTTTGTTTACGATCGCGCAATTTTTCTCGGTAATGATCAACTGTTCCGAATCCATTTTATGTTTTGTCAGATCCTCTACTTCTACTGTGCGGAATGTTCCCAAACCAACGTGTAATGTAACATTTGCAAAATTTACACCCTTCAATTCCAGGCGTTTCAATAATTCACGACTAAAGTGCAGACCTGCTGTCGGAGCAGCTACAGCGCCTTCATTTTTTGCATAGATGGTTTGATAGCGCTCTTTATCATCTTCTGTTGGCGCACGCTTAATATATTTTGGAAGTGGGGTTTCTCCCATATCCTTTAATGTCTGACGAAATTCTTCGTAAGAACCATCAAATAAAAAGCGCAAAGTGCGCCCGCGGGATGTAGTATTGTCTATTACTTCGGCTACCAATGCATCATCATCACCAAAATAAAGCTTGTTACCAATACGGATCTTGCGGGCAGGATCTACCAATACATCCCATAAACGGCTTTCAGCATTTAATTCACGTAATAAAAATACTTCTATTTTAGCTCCTGTTTTTTCCTTATTGCCATACATACGGGCCGGGAACACTTTAGTATCGTTCAGTATCATACAATCTCCATCACCAAAGTACCCCAAAACATCTTTAAATTTTTTGTGTTCAATTTTGCCGGTTTTGCGGTTTACAACCATTAACCTGGCTGCATCACGCGTTTTTGCCGGGTGTTCTGCAATTAATTCTTTTGGCAAATTGAATTTGAATTGTGAAAGTTTCATAAAATTATTTTCTTTTTTTGTATAAGAGATACAAATTCGTTTCCGGAGGGAACAGAATCATAAATCTTACGGGATTAATGATTTATTTTAGAGGGCGCAAATGTAATATCTAAAAGAGGCGATGTCAACAAAAATCGTGTTTATTTTACTCCGAAAGCGATTTCTCAAAGGTTTCAAGGTCTAATGCATTATCCAGGCTATAATTACCAATGCGGGTGCGGCACAAGGCAGTCAGATGAGCCCCACTTTTCAAAGCCAGGCCAAAATCACGTGCCAAGGAGCGTATATAAGTGCCTTTGCTGCAAACCACCTTAAAATCCACTCGGGGTAGAGCAATATGGGTAATTTCAAATTTAGTGATTGTAATCTCCTTGGGTTTTATTTCAGCTGTTTGTCCGGCCCGTGCTATATCATAGGCTCTTTTACCATCAATTTTTATAGCTGAGAACAAGGGCGGTGTTTGCTGTATTTTACCGATAAATTGCTTGGTAGTTGCGAAGATCATCTCATTTGTTATATGTTCAGTAGGGTAATGAGTATCAATTTCTTTTTCAAGGTCAAAACAGGGGGTGGTTGCTCCGATGTAAAATGTTCCGGTGTATTCCTTCTCCTGCGACTGATACTGCTCAATATTTTTAGTTTGTTTTCCTGTACATACGATCAATAGACCGGTTGCTAAAGGATCCAGAGTTCCGGCATGGCCTATTTTGAAGGACGAGGGACGAGGGACGAAGGACGATTGCGCTTTGTTTACAACTTTTGAATTTTGGTTTTCAAACGTTTTTATTAGCCATTTCATTTTATTGACCACTTGAAATGAAGTCCATTTGAGTGGTTTGTTGATGAGAATCACCTCTCCGGTTCTGAAATCAGGTATATTCATTAAATAATTCTTAATTGAAATCCCGAAAAGTAAAGTATGAGAATAGTCAGTCCAATTATTATACGATAATATCCAAACACTTTAAAACCATGTTTCGTTAAAAAGCCAATGAATGATTTTATAGCGATCATGGCTACAATAAAAGCAACAATATTACCTACGATCAATAAATTGATCTCTGTGGAATTAAATGCAATCCCATCTTTGTAATAATCAAGCATTTTTTTAGCCGTAGCTGCAAACATGGTAGGGACTGCCAGGAAAAAGGAAAATTCAGCTGCCGCTTTGCGTGTCATATTTTGCGTTAATCCGCCAATGATGGTGGCTGCAGAACGTGATACACCTGGGATCATCGCGATCACCTGGAACAGCCCTATTTTAAATGCAGATGGATAAGATGGCGGTCCATCTACTTTTCCTTCATTATTAAACAGTTTGTCTAAAAACAGAAATACTATACCACCCAAAAACAAAGTAATACCTACTACCACCACATTTTCCAGAAGCGCATCAATATGATCATTGAATAATACACCAAAAATAACTGCGGGGATAAAAGCTACAACCAATTTGAAATAAAACTCAGCTGTTTTAATTCCGCTAAAAAAACGGGGCCAATACAATACAATAACAGAAAGAATAGCTCCGAGCTGAATTGCAACAGTGAATAATTTTGTGAAAGGATCATGTGCAATACCCATTACTGATGAGCCAATGATCATATGACCTGTTGAAGATACAGGAAGGAATTCAGTAATACCTTCAATAATTGCCAGGATAATTGCTTGGATATAAGACATATTCAAAGTTTAAATTCGGAAGTGTGATTTCGGAAGTTTCAGGATGTTTAAATTCGAAAGTTCAAGTTCGGAAGTATTTCTGTTCAACTTCTTTTATTTCGAAATGGAACTTCCGATTTCCGACTTTTGTTTAGTCTTTCGATTTTTTCATAATTCCGAATAGTACCACTACAAAGCCTGCTAATATTACAATTGGAGCAACTGTAATCCTGCGTGTACTAAAAATCTCTTCCGCATTAAAAATAGTAGGGTCATCCGAGCCACCGCCGATCATCAGTAAATAACCAATAACAACAAGTACTACTCCAACAATAAGGATACGGTAGTTTTCTTTTCCAAAAGCAAAACCCGGTTTTCTGACTTCTTTACTCATATGTAATAAATTAATAGTGTAAATTAAAATTAATAATATAGGTCATCTGATTTTAACCGAAGGTATTTCCTTACTGCCATTGATGTACTGATCCAGGAAATAGTAATTCCAAGAACAATTACCAAACTAAAAAGTGTGATCAGCATTTTATTATCCTGCAAGGCTATTAACTCCGGCAATTGTTTTTGAGCAAAATACAATACACCGATCAGCATACCGATGGCGATAATGGCTCCATAAATGCCATGCTTAATTCCTTTCAGCACAAATGGCATTCGAATAAAGCCCTGAGTTGCACCAACCAATTGCATTGTTTTGATAATAAAACGTTTGCTGTAAATTGAAAGACGGATCGTATTGTTGATCAATGCCAATGCAATGAGCATTAACAATCCACTGAATATTAAAATCACAAGACTGATCTTATTCACATTTTCATTGATCATGCTTACCAATGATTTTTGGTAGATCACTTCTTTTACTAATTTACTGCTAAGTAATTCCTTTTCTATCCAGGTAAGGCTGTCCGCGTTCGCGTATTCCGCTTTTAAATGCACATTGATAGAAGACAATAAAGGATTATATCCTAAAAAATTGATAAAATCTTCTCCAAGATCTTCCTGTAAACGTTTAGCTGCTTCATCTTTTGTAATAAATTCGGTTGACTTTACATAGTTGGAAGCATCAAGCATTTTAGTAAGGTGTTTCACATCCACTTCTTTTGCATTGTCATTCAGAATTACCTGAAAACCGATATTCTCCTTCACATTATCTGATAATTTACGTGTGTTAAGGATAATGATGCCTAATAAACCAAGCATGAATAAAACCAATGAAAGACTCACTACCGTTGTGATAGATGAGGACTGCATTCTGCGTTTTGAATACTTGTCGGACATTTTACTATTTTAATGTAATGCTTGTTTGACCAATTATCACATCATCACATGCAATATCAACTAAATATTTTCCGGGGATAAAAGGAGTTGAGCTTCCACAAAATATATCAACAGCCACTTCCTGGTTTTTATAATTTATTTCCTGTTTACCTGCAAAATATCCTCTGGATCCATTGAATTTAAACATATTGCTATCATCCATGGATTTTGTAAGTTCTTTGCCATCAGGGGTTACAATACGAACATACACAGGTTTTGTGCCCGTTTTTGCGATCTTGTTTTCACCTAAAACAAATGACACTTTAATTTTTTCTACACGTGAAGCTTTTGTTGTTTCTATTTCTTTTTTACCACCTGATTTGAATTTAACCCCTTTTACCGTTGGGTTTTCTGCCTTTAAAATAGAACCTAAATTTACAGTGCCCTGTAATTGTTCCTTATCTTTTGTAAGCTGGGTGGTTTTGCCCTTTTCTGCGGTCAGATCAGCGCTTACCTGTTCCTTTTCGGCAATAATGGTTTTATTTAATGTATTCAGGGAATCGATCTGCACCACAAAATGTTTCATGATGCTGCGCAATGTTTCTGTTTCTTTTCTAAGCCTTGAAATAATATAGGCATCGTCCTTATGTTTTTCAGCTTGTTCTAACAATTCGGCTATTTCCGCTCTTTTTTGTTCCAGTTCTGCCTGTACAGCTTTATCACTGGTTTGTAATGCTGCAAATTCTTCCTGCAAAACCAACAATTCATTTTTAACATTATCCCGCTCTACAATTATTTGCTCTTTTACTATTACTTCGGTGTTCGCGCGTCCGCGCTCTGTCCACCACAGCCAGGCGAAGGTTGCATTGCCAACTAACAGCAATAGCAATAAAATCAATACCCCACGTGCGGTATTCGATTTTTTTTCTTCGGGTTTGTTTTCCATAATTAAATGATTGTTATTTTCGACTCTTACAAAAGTAACACATTTTAAACAACCTTGAATAGATTATAAAAGACTTCTCGACAATGCATAGTGAACAACTAATACAAATTGTTATTTTATGTTAAATGATTTTATTTCACTGATATTTCCTCACATATGTGCTGCTTGCGGAAAAAGTTTGTATAAATATGAACATAGTATCTGCACCTATTGCGCGTATCATTTACCTAAAACCAATCACCACCTGGATAACGAAAATCCCATAGCCAAAATTTTCTGGGGAAGAGTACCGATCCTCTCTGCCGGGGCTTTCTATGGTTTTAATAAAGGCGGGAAAGTGCAACAACTGATCCATCAGCTAAAATACAAAGGCAAAAAAGAGGTGGGTATTACTATTGGCGAATGGTATGGAAACGAATTGAAACGCAACCCTGCTTTTAATACAGTAAACATTATTATTCCTGTGCCTTTGCACGCCAGAAAAGAAAAAAAGAGGGGTTATAATCAGAGCCATTTCTTTGCGGAAGGCCTAGCAAAAAGTATGAATGTAGAAACAGATTTTAAAACATTGATTCGGGCTTTGGATTCAGAAACACAAACAAAAAAATCACGTTTTACACGATGGAAAAATGTAGAATCAATATTCCAGCTGAAAAATGGCGCTAACTTGAAAGGCAAACATATTTTATTGGTGGATGATGTGATCACAACCGGCGCTACTCTTGAAGCCTGCGCACAAACACTATTAAAAATTCCGGAAGTAAAAGTAAGTGTGGCCACTATTGCTTACGCGAACAACTAGCTCTTTATTTCATCATTCGTGTCATTCCTTATTCGTTGATTTCTCTATCTTTACACAACATTAAAAATTACACAATGGCAGAGTCAATTATTGTTTCGGGGCTTACAAAAAAAGAAAAGTACGAATCCCTTATTCCACAGATCAAAGCATTGGTTGAAGGTGAAAAAGATACGATTGCCAACCTGGCGAATATCATCTCCGCATTAAAATTCGGATTGGATTATTTTTGGGTGGGCGTGTATTTTGTGAAAGACAATCAGTTAGTACTTGGCCCTTTTCAGGGGCCGGTTGCATGTACACGCATTGCTTATGGCAAGGGCGTTTGCGGAAAAAGCTGGGAACTTAAACAAACCATTATTGTTGATGATGTGGATCAGTTTCCCGGACATATTGCCTGTAGTTCTTTATCAAGATCAGAAATCGTATTGCCAACATTCAATAAAAAAGGTGATGTAACATTGATCCTGGATATAGATAGTGAGCACCTTGCCGCTTTTGATGAAACGGATAAATTTTATTTGGAGCAGGTGATAGAGATAATTAATCAATGTGCTAATGTGTAGATGTACTGATTAAAAAAATATGTTTCAATTAAAACAAAAATATTCTTTCACAACAGGCATCTGCGCATTAGTATATCTACCAATCTGCACATTGATCATTTCCTGCGCACAGGTAGTTGCACCCGGCGGCGGACCTGTTGACAGAACTCCTCCAAAAGTTGTAAAGTACATTCCTGACAGTGCACAATTAAATTTTAACACAAGAGCCATCATCATCAACTTTGATGAATATGTCCAGTTACGCGACCTGAATAGCCAATTGATTATTTCCCCTCCATTAGAATACACTCCGGATATAACTGTGAAGGGAAAAACTCTTTTTGTTGAATTGGATAAAAAAGAAGTATTAAAACCCAACACTACTTACGCCATTAATTTTGGAAATGCTTTACAGGATTATAATGAAAATAACCCTAAAGAAAATTTTAAATATCTCTTCTCAACGGGAATTTATATTGATTCACTATCTGTTAGAGGGAAAGTACGAAACGCATTTGATCAAAACACCGAAAAAGGGATTATAGTAATGCTTTACAACGATCAAAGTGACAGTATAGTTTACAAAAAACAACCCGATTATTTTGCTAAAACAGCGGCTGACGGTACGTTTGAGATCACGAATATTAAAGCAGGAAATTATAAAATTGCAGCATTAAAGGATGCTAATTCAAATTATAAGTACGATGGAGAAAGTGAAAATATTGGTTTTATTAATTCGTTAGTAGATGTTTCCAAAAAGCAAAATATTTTGATCGATATTTTCCAGGAACCGACAAAGAAAGTTTATTTGAAAAAATATATTCATGATTCATATGGAAAGATCTCATTTATATTTAATCAGGGGAGTGATAGTATTAAAGTAATACCTTTAAATACAAGCATCCCAACCGATCAGCTACTATTAGACTTTTCAAAAAACAAAGACACATTTAATTACTGGGTTAAAAAGTTTGAAAAAGATTCCTTGGTACTTCAGGTAAAAAATGGAAATAAAATTCTGGATACCGTTGAGCTTGAAATGATTAAAAAAGAAGAGGCTTTAAAATCAAGGAAGAATCCACTGAAGTTAAAATTAATAAATAGTCCGAATGGGAATCAGGGGTTTGATTTAAATTCTGAATTAAAATTAATATTTAACAACCCAATTGCTTCCGTTGCTAAAACCAGCCCTATTCAACTAAAAGCAGACTCCATTTTACAAGCAGAAGATAAACCGGATTATTTTTTTTACTCTTCAATTGTAAAAATTCAGTATTGGAAAGATACCACCATATATGAAGATATTAATAACCCAGGTGTATTTATTGCTTCACCAAATGCGGAGAATCCTAAGTTCAAAGAAAATACAAAATATCATTTATTGATCCCTCCCGGCACATTCACCGAGATTTTCGGTTTAACCAATGATAGTATCAAAATTGATTTTAAAACACGGGAAGAAAAATATTATGGAAGTGTGATATTAAAAGTAAACATATCTGAAACCAAAGGAAATTATATCATCCAGCTGTTTGATGAAAAAGAAAACGTAGTTCGTGAAAATAATATTAAAAGACCAGAAACACTTATTTATGAATATTTATATCCTCTAAAATACAAGCTGAAATTAATTTATGATGAAAATAATAATGGTAAATGGGACAGCGGTAACTATTTACAAAAAAAGCAGCCTGAAAAAGTAATTTATTACAAAGAGTTGATCAATATAAGATCGAATTGGGACTTGGATCTGGAGTGGAAAGTCAGCGAATAGCACCCCTCGACTACGCTCAGGGTGACAACGAATAACGAATAAAAAATCGTATTTTTACATTTCATGAACCCGAATATAGATCCGGAATCCGAAAATTTAAGCTCCGCTGAAAAGGAGTTTGAAAAGGTATTGCGTCCCGCAGAGTTTTCCGATTTTACCGGCCAGAATGAAGTGGTGGAGAATCTGAAAATATTTGTGCAGGCTGCCAAACAACGAAGTGAAGCATTGGATCATGTTTTATTACACGGCCCTCCGGGATTAGGGAAAACTACTTTAGCTAATATCATCGCTTCTGAACTTGGTGTAAATATAAAGATCACTTCCGGTCCTGTATTGGATAAACCGGGTGATTTAGCCGGTTTACTTACTAATTTAGAAGAGTATGATGTATTGTTCATTGATGAGATCCACCGCTTAAGTCCTATTGTTGAAGAATATTTATATTCCGCAATGGAAGATTACAAGATCGATATCATGATCGATAGTGGTCCAAATGCACGCAGCGTTCAGATCAAATTGAACCCTTTTACCCTTGTTGGTGCCACTACCCGCTCCGGCTTACTTACAGCACCTTTGAGGGCACGTTTCGGAATTAATTCCCGATTGAATTATTATAACTCCGCTTTGCTGAAAAAAATAATTATTCGTGCTGCAGGTATTTTAAATGTATCAATAACCGATGAAGCTGCAGGTGAGATCGCACACAGGAGTCGGGGTACCCCACGTATTGCCAATGCATTACTTAGGCGTATTCGTGATTTTGCGCAAATAAAAGGGGATGGCAATATTGATATTGACATTGCACATATGAGTCTTACCGCTTTAAATGTTGATAAGAATGGTTTAGATGAAATGGATATCCGTATCCTTTCAACTTTAATAGAAAAATTTAAAGGCGGACCCGTAGGTATTACCACTATTTCCACTGCTGTAGGTGAAGAAGCAGGAACCATTGAAGAAGTATATGAACCTTTCCTGATCCAGGAAGGTTACCTGATGCGTACCCCACGCGGACGCGAAGCTACTGAACTTGCTTATAAACACCTTGGGAAAATTCCAAGAGCGAATAAAGGAAGCCTTTTCGATAACGAAAGTTAATTAGGAAAAAGTTAATTGGGTTAATTTAGGCTTATCCTGATTTAACTTATTTAACCTAATTAACTAATTCAACAAATGAACCAATTAACTAATTACACCCAACTCATAAAATCCGAATCCAAACGTTTGGGGTTTGACTATTGCGGTATTTCCAAAGCTGAATTTTTAGAGGAAGAGGCTCCCAGATTAGAGAACTGGCTCAATAACAATATGCATGGTCAAATGAGCTATATGCAAAATTATTTTGATAAACGCCTAGATCCACGATTGCTTGTGCCGGGTGCAAAATCTGTGATCTCATTATTATTAAATTATTACCCTTCTGAAAATCAAACCGATGTAACTGCGCCTAAGATCAGCAAATATGCTTATGGTGCCGATTATCATTTTGTGATAAAAGAGAAATTAAATCAATTACTGGAATTCATAAAGAAGAATATAGGTGAAGTAGATGGCAGGGCTTTTGTTGATTCTGCTCCGGTTTTGGATAAAGCATGGGCAAAAAAAAGCGGCCTAGGTTGGATCGGGAAACACAGTAATCTTATTAATAAAGAAAGCGGTTCCTTCTTTTTTATTGCTGAATTAATTGTTGATCTGGATCTAGAATACGATGGTGCTATAAAAGATTATTGCGGGACCTGCACCCGCTGTATGGATGCTTGCCCCACAGATGCAATAGTTGCACCCTATATTGTGGATGGAAGTAAATGTATTTCCTATTTTACAATTGAATTAAAAGAAAATATTCCGAATGAAGTAAAAGGAAAATTGGATAACTGGATGTTCGGATGTGACGTTTGTCAGGATGTTTGTCCCTGGAACCGTTTTTCAACACCACATAAGGAAACCCATTTTCAACCCAATAGTGAATTATTGAAAATGAGTAAAAATGACTGGCAGGAATTAACAGAAGAAACTTTCAAACATGTGTTTAAAAATTCTGCTGTTAAACGAACAAAGTTTAGTGGATTAAAACGTAATATTGAATTTATTACGACCTCGTAACATTCTTATATACTTCTGTTATTACATCTCTGTAGCGATGGCCAAATGTAGCCAGGCACCAGATCATTAATAACGCTTTCTCTTCAGGCTTCAGCCATTTTACCGCTTTTGCGAGCTCTTTGCGGAAAAGTGTTTTATCAAAACTTACTTTTTCCAATATATTTTTGCTTAATTCAAACATAGGGATGTTGTATTAAGATGATGTCAGTTTTATTATATGAACTAAGATACTTTAATTGAAACGTAAAGTCAAGGATAAAGTTACTTTTTTGAAATTTAAATTAAAGAATGGTTTTTATTAAAAAATGTGAAAATTTTTTTATAAAAAACTGGGTGTATTTATCGCCCTTTCATCCTATGTATTAACCACTTATCCGCCAGCTTGTGGAAGACTTACAAATAAACAGTAAATTTGTGAAAAATTTAATATGATGATCAATCGCCTTTTTTTACCAGGATTATTATTGGCGGGCAATTTTATGATTGCGCAAACCAATAAAATAAAGTTTACAGAATATGATCTGCCGAATGGGTTGCATGTGATCTTACATGAAGATCATTCCACACCCATTGTAGCGGTTACTGTATTGTACCATGTGGGTTCTAAGAATGAAGATCCTAATCGCACCGGATTTGCACACTTTTTCGAGCATCTTATGTTTGAAGGCTCAGACAATATCAAACGTGGAGAGTTTATGAAGCTGATCCAAAATGCCGGCGGACAATTAAACGCAAATACTTCTTTTGACCGAACCTTTTATTTTGAGGTGTTGCCAAGCAACCAATTGGAGCTTGGATTATGGCTTGAATCTGAGCGCATGTTACATTCCAAGATTGACTCAGTTGGAGTAGAAACCCAACGTAAAGTGGTGAAAGAAGAGCTGAAACAACGGAATGAAAACACTCCTTACGGCTCTATTTTAAATGAAGCATTCGGACACGCATTTACAGAACATCCTTACCGCTGGACACCGGGCGGTTCTCCTGAATATATTAACAAAGCAGCCTTACAGGAGTTCATTGATTTTTATAAAACATTTTATGTGCCCAACAACGCTACACTTTCAATAGCAGGAGATATAAATCCTGCACAGGCAAAAAAATTAATTGAAAAATATTTCGGTGAAATTCCAAAAGGAACTCTTCCCATTCCCCGTCCTACTGTTGTCGAACCTAAAAAAACAGATGAAGTTCGTGACACTGTTTTTGATAATATTCAATTGCCCGCTGTAGTGATGGCGTATCACGGGCCTGCACAAGGAACACCTGACTATTATGCAATGAACATGCTTGCTACTTTGTTATCACAGGGCAACAGTTCCCGTATGCAAAAATCAATTGTAGATAAACAGCAAAAAGCACTTTATGCAGGAGCATTTCCTGTACCTTCAGAAGATCCGGGATTGGCATTGATATTCGGGATTACCAATATGGGTGTTACACCCTCAGACCTGGAAGCTGCTATGGATGCCGAGTTTGAAAAGGTAAAAAATGAATTGATCAGTGAAGAGGAATTTCAAAAATTAAAAAATCAAATTGAAAATGATTTTGTGACCGGCAATTCAAAAATGGCAGGAATAGCCGAGAGTTTAGCCAATTATCATGTATATTTTAAAGATGCTGATCTGATAAACACTGAACTTGATCGTTATAACAGAGTAACTCCTGCAGTTATTCAAAACGCAGCGCGAAATTATTTAACAAAAGAAAACCGTGTGGTGTTGTATTATTTACCTAAACAAAATGCGAATTAAAGACAATGAGTAATTACACAGAGACACACGGAGAATTCACTGAGGCGCACAGAGCAATTTTGGAAGTAAATCAAATCACTGAAAAAATTATAGGATGCGCTATTGAAGTGCACAAATGCCTTGGTCCCGGACTATTGGAATCTGCTTATGAGGAGTGCTTGTCATTTGAATTGATCAATGCAGGCTTAACTATTAAAAGACAAAGTCCTGTTCCAATCATTTTTAAAGAAATAAAATTAGATTGTGGTTATAGAATAGATATTTTAGTCGAAAACACAGTGGTTATTGAATTAAAAACCGTTGACGCTTTCAATCCTGTTCACGAAGCTCAGATTCTTACATACATGAAATTTACCGAAAAAAGAATAGGCTTACTTATCAATTTTAATGTAACCTTACTTAAAAATGGGTTG
The DNA here is from genome assembly GCA_052389695.1 of Bacteroidota bacterium. Taxonomy (GTDB): domain Bacteria; phylum Bacteroidota; class Bacteroidia; order 2-12-FULL-35-15; family 2-12-FULL-35-15; genus 2-12-FULL-35-15. The sequence continues at coordinate 25,639 of JBQTHQ010000019.1, forward strand.
AAAAGATACAAACTTTAATCTAAGGCAGATCTTATATCTCTGTGGTTCTCCGTGTTTCCTCAGTGTAACTCTGTGAAATATAAAAAAATTAAAATTAAATTATATAAATGAAAAAAATAATAATTTCCACAATTGCTCTTTTAGTTGTTACAGCAGTATCTGCACAAAAACTTGACCGCAGTAAGCGTCCGGTTGCTGCTCCTGCTCCTACTATTAAATTAGGCGATATTAAATCATTTGAATTACCGAATGGTTTAAAAGTATTTGTAGTTGAAAATCATAAAATACCAAGGGTAACATATTCTATTGTTTTAAACATTCATCCTGAATTAGAAAAAGATGCTGTAGGCACTGCAAATATAACGAGCCAATTACTTACCAGCGGCACTAAAACACGCAGCAAGGATGCTATTGACAATGAGGTAGATTTTATTGGTGCTACTCTTACTGCATCACCAACAGGATTTTATGCTGCATCATTAAAAAAACAACAAACCAAATTGCTTGAATTATTATCTGATGTCATTTTAAATTCTGATTTCAAACAAGGAGAGCTGGACAAATTAAAAACACAAACGCTTTCAGGGCTTGAAACTGAAAAAGATGATCCGGATGCTATTTCGAAAAATGTAAAATCAGTATTGAACTTTGGGAAGGCTCATCCTTATGGAGAATTAACCACTAAGGAAAGTGTAGAAAAAATTACATTAGAAAAATGCAATACTTATTATCAAACTTATTTTCGTCCAAACGTAGCCTACATGGCGGTGGTTGGGGATGTAACAGTGGCGGAAATAAAACCATTGATCGAAAAATATTTTGGGACGTGGCAAAAAGCGGAAGTGCCTGTTGCAAAATTTGAAATGCCAAAAGCTCCTGCGAGTATGAATGTAGCAGTAGTAAACAAACCGGGGGCGGTTCAATCAGTGATCAATATTACTTACCCCATTGATTTAAAACCAAACAGTGAAGATGTGATCAAAGCCAAAGTACTGAACACCATTTTAGGGGCAGGATTTTCTTCTCGTTTGTTCATGAACCTGCGTGAAAAACATGGTTATACCTACGGCGCTTATTCTTCTTTGAATAACGATGAGCTGGTTGGTGAATTCAGTGCCTATGCAAAAGTTCGTAATGCAGTTACAGATAGTGCGATCACAGAAATGCTTCATGAGTTGAATCGTTTGCGCACCGAAAAAGTTTCACAGGAAGAACTGGAAGGAATGAAAAATTACCTGACAGGCAATTTTGCCATTGCATTGGAAGATCCGGCAACTGTTGCGCGTTTCGCTATTAATATTGAACGGTATAAATTACCAAAAGACTACTATACCAATTATTTAAAAACATTGGCCACAGTTACTTCTGAAGATGTATTTGCCATGGCACAAAAATACATCCGTCCGGAAAATGCCACTATTCTTATAGTAGGCGATAAAGCGGAAATAACAAAAAAGGTAGAATCCTTTAGTCCGACTAAGACCGTTGAATTTTATGATAACTATGGGAATAAAGCGGTGGAAATAAAAGTTATTCCGAAAGGAGTTACTGCCAAAACGGTAATTGACAGTTACGTAAATGCAATTGGGGGTAAAAAAGCCATTTCTAAGATCAAAGATGTAAGTGTTAAAATGAATACCAAATTCCAGGGAATGGATGTAAGTGTAATTACCCAGCAAAAGGCTCCGAATAAATTTTCAATGAGTTTTAACATGGGTGCTATGGTGCTTCAGAAAGATGTGTTCAATGGTGTAAAAGGAAAACAGACAGGGATGCAAGGTGCTAAAGAAATTACAGGCGATGCATTGGATGAATTAAAAGCACAGGGAACAATGAATATTGAAACGCAATACCAGAAACTGGGCTACAAATTAAATTTAACGGGTATAGAAGCTGTTCACGGAAAAGATGCTTATGTACTGGAAGTAATAAGCCCTAAAGGAAAAAAATCAATGGAGTGGTATGATGTGGCCAGCGGATTAAAAGTACGTTCCTTGCAAACATCTGAAACACCACAGGGACCTATGACTCAAACGAGTGACATTTTAGAATACAAAGAAGTGAACGGAGTAAAATTCCCAAGCGTAGTTGAAATAGGCGGGGCAATGGCAATGAAGCTGACAGCCGAATCTATTGAAGTGAATAAAGGGATTAAGGATAGCGAGTTTAATGTAGAATAAGCAACGAATCCCGATAGCTATCGGGACGAATTATTCGAATAGCGAATGAAAATCCCGTCCTAGTACTCGGGGCGGGATTTTTTATTGCAAATGAGTGTGGCAATCTATTGTATTATTATCTTCTCATTCGCGATCATTGCATTTTCTGAAACAATTTGTATAAAATAAATTCCCGGCATTAGATCCATATTGATTGTATGCCCTGAACCTGCTAAAAGTGTGTTCTCATTATATACCGTTTGCCCTAAATTATTTTTTATAGAGATATCTACTTTTGAATTTGAGTTAAAGTTAGAAGAAATAGTAAACACACCCTTGCTTGGATTAGGAGAAAGTGAAAGGTTTATATTGTTGTTTATCTCTCCTATTCCTATAGCATTTGGTGCAAACTTATACACCTTTTGAAGAGGAGGAGCTCCTGTTACACATAAACTTACAGCTGAAGAAGAGGCCGTTGGGTTTGCAGCGCTACCAGATAAACAAACAAAACTTGAAAAATCCTTAATAATACCAACAGTTGGACCGGGACATCCGGGAACTTCCCAGGTATTACTTCCTAATATGGAGGAAGGGCCATAATGCATTTCTATAATATTACTTCCTTCATAAAGCCATAACTGAACATTGGCATAATCATTTTCCGTGTCATCCTCATAAAAGTTAGCATTTAATGTTTGTATTTTGAGAATTCTGTTAGGTGAACTTCCTGTTACCTGGTATGAAATAGTTGAGGTACCCTTGAAATCTGTCATGGAATTATCGTATGAGTATATTTCATGACTAGCGAAAGTCCCCGCCCCATCATAAACAAAACCCGCGAAACCACCCATTACATAAATTGTATTGAAGTTTGTCCCGAAATAATTAAATGCAAAAGGAAGCGGAAGCGTGTATACTGTAAAATCGTCCCAATTTGGGCTACTAATAACAGTAGGCGAAGTAAGATTCGTATATGTACTGTTAAACTGGCTGAAAATATACGGCTGTGCATTTCCGATCAAGGTATATAAGCCGAACATAATAATGATGTAAATTTTTTTCATGAGGTTTTATTTTAAGTTATTATTATTGAATTACAATTTTTTATTAAAGAATAAAATTAAGAGCTAAAAGCCAAACAAATACTACACACAAAGGCGTATTTATTTTACAAAAAGAGCAGTTAAATTTAATACCCAATCAAATTATTATCCATTGCAAACTTTACCAAGCCGGCAGTGTTCTTCAAACCCAGTTTTTGCATAGCATTTTGGCGATGTGTTTTTATTGTTAATTCACTTAAAAATAATTGTTTGGCTATTTCCTTATTTGTCAATGATCTGGCAATAAGCTTAATGACTTCTATTTCTCTTTTCGTAAGCCTAAGAATTGGTTCTGCATTTTTATCAGAAGCCTTCCTCATTGCATTCGCTGTTATCTGTTCGGAATAAAATGTGTTACCTGCGGCAACGGTTTCTATAGCTTTCAGCAATTCATCTTTTGAAGTATTTTTTAAAATGTATCCTTTTACTCCGGCTTTTAACATTTTAGCGATGTTATTGTTATCATCGAACATGGTTACCGCTATCATTTTAATTTTAGGATAGTTTTCAGAAATGGTGTTTGCAGCTTCTATTCCGCTTAACTCAGGCATCCTGATGTCCAACAAGATCATATCCGCATCTACATTTTTTAGCTTTTCAAGCACCTGCCCGCCGGTATTGGCTTCTCCCACAATTTGAATATGATCAATTTTTTGAAGCAATGCTTTTATTCCATCAATAAACATTTGATGATCGTCTGCAATAAATAATTTAATAGGTGTTTTCATAAGTGTTAATTTAGTCGGTAAGGTGTTTCTACAATTAACTAAAAACTCTGACTTTTTCACGTAATCTTTTCATAAACAGAATATTTTCATTTACCCTAGTACTTTTATACTAGATTATAAAACTAATAAAGCTCAGAAATCATTATCTACTGAAAAAAGAGTATTTATTTTTACTCCCAAAGCAGTATTTTTTAATGCGGAAAAGATAGGGGACTTTTATCAGGTAGCAATCACAAACTTATTTAACGGCAGGTTTTTTTATTAAACGGTACATGACCGAACACCCCTAAAATAAAGAAGAATAGAGCATATATGCTCTATTCTTCTACAGAAATTTGGAATAAATTACCAGCCTAATATCCAGGCAAACATCAAAGGAGCAACAATTGTAGCATCACTCTCTACAATAAATTTTGGTGTATGGATATCTAATTTTCCCCAGGTAATTTTTTCATTGGGTACGGCTCCGGAATAGGAGCCATAACTGGTAGTGGAATCAGATATCTGGCAGAAATAGCTCCAAAATGGAATTTTTTCCATTTCCATATCCTGGTATAACATAGGTACCACACATATCGGGAAATCACCCGCTATACCTCCACCGATCTGGAAAAAACCAACACCTTTTCCTGCTGAATTTTTTATATACCAGTCCGCTAACCAAGCCATGTATTCTATTCCTGATTTCATGGTGGATGCTTTTATTTCTTTTTTAATGACATAGGATGCAAAAATATTTCCCATAGTTGAATCTTCCCAACCGGGAACTACCATTGGCAAATTACGCTCTGCCGCAGCCAACATCCATGAATCCTTTGGATCAATTTCATAATATTGTTTCAATTCACCACTCAGTAAAATCTTGTACATGTATTCATGCGGAAAAAAGCGCTCACCTTTTGTATCCGCATCTTTCCATATTTTATGAATGTGCTTTTGTAATCTGCGGAATGCTTCTTCTTCCGGAATACAGGTATCCGTAACGCGATTGTAATGATTTTCCAACAGGTCCCATTCATCCTGTGGTGATAAATCACGATAATGCGGCACACGTTTATAATGTGAATGTGCTACCAGGTTCATGATATCTTCTTCAAGATTAGCACCGGTACAGGAAATAATATCCACTTTTCCCTGGCGGATCATTTCTGCTAATGATTTCCCCAGCTCAGCAGTACTCATGGCACCTGCAAGGGTCACCATCATTTTGCCTCCTTCGGTAAGATGTGTTTCATAACCTTTTGCGGCATCTACCAAAGCGGCTGCATTGAAGTGTTTATAATGTTTTTCAATAAAATTTGAAATTGGCCCTTTGCTCATAGTTTTATTTTTTTATTAATGATCGTAAAAGTAATAATAATTAAAAAGGAGGTGAAAAATTTATAGTTTTTTTACCGCAGAGCTCGCTGAGTATTTTCAAAGAGCCACAGAGATTGTTTTATGTTTCTTCGCGGCTCTCCATTTTTCTTAACGTTCGCTGTGGTTATTTTTTATTGTCCTTTATAAAGTCCGCCACCGCTTCAAAAAACTCCTTTGGTTTTTCTGCATGTACCCAATGACCAGCACCGGTTACGGTTTCAAGAATTGCATCAGGAAAAATATCCAGGATCTGATCCATATCATCATCGGAAATGTAATTCGATCTTTCTCCTCTTATAAAAAGCGCCGGAATGTTGCAAACTGAATCACTTTGTATGGCAAGCCCAATATTTTCAATTTGTTTTGTAATTACCTTCAAATTAAAACGCCAGGCAAGTTTTTCGTCTTCTTTCCAATACAAATTTTTTAAAAGAAACTGTTTTGTTCCAAAATCGGGAATATTTTTTGAGAGAACCGCTTCTACTTCCTTTCGTGTTTTTACCAGATTAAAATCCACTGCCTGCAACCCTTCTAACACGGATTGATGGTGCAATGGATAATACCGCGGCGCTATGTCAACCACAATTAATTTATCTAAAAATTCCTGATATTGAATTGCAAACTGCATCGCAGTTTTCCCGCCCATGGAATGTCCTAATAAAATAACTTTTTGAAGTTTATTTTCTTTTATCAGCTCCAACACATCATCACTCATCACTTTGTAGTTCCACTCATCGCTATGAGGAGAAAGCCCGTGATTGCGCTGATCCACAGTATATACTTCAAAACCTTCATCAGCAAATTGTTTGGCAAGTGTATTCCAGTTATCGCTTTGCCCAAATAAACCATGCAAAATAATAAGCGGCTGCCCTTGTCCTGATTTTCTGTAGAATAATTTCATTGTCGGGTGTCGGTTATTGGTTATCAGTTAATGGTTATCGGTATTCTAATAACGGATAACAGTTAACCGTTAACTATTTTCAGCTGCCGTAAATAAAGTTGTATCGTATTTTCCAAACCGAAGTACAAAGCATCGGAGATCAATGCATGGCCAATAGAAACTTCCAATAGTCCTTCTATATGTTTTGCAAAATAATTCAGGTTATCCAGGTTTAGATCATGGCCGGCATTAATTCCTAATCCTAATGCGTTCGCTTTTTTTGCCGCCAATATGTAAGGTTTGATAGCTTTTGCAGGGTTCGCTGAATATTGTTTTGCATATTCTTCAGTATATAATTCTATCCGGTCGGTTCCCGTTAGTTTTGCCCCTTTGATCATATCCACATCCGCATCCACAAAAATGGATGTGCGTATCCCGGCATTTTTAAAAACAGAAATAATTTCTTTTAAATATTTTTTATTTGCAATGGTATCCCAGCCATGATCGGATGTCAGCTGTCCCGTATTATCAGGCACCAATGTTACCTGTGCGGGTTTTATTTTTAATGCCAGGTCCACAAATTTTTTTTCACGAGGATTGCCTTCAATATTAAACTCGGTGCTAAGCAAGGGTTTTAAATCTTTCACGTCTCTATAACGTATATGTCTTTCATCAGGGCGGGGATGTACGGTAATACCTTGGGCACCAAAGCGTTCACAATCAATGGCCACTTTTAACAGATCAGGCGTATTACCCCCGCGGGCATTACGAATAGTAGCAATTTTATTAATATTTACACTTAACTTTGTAGTCATAGTACTAAAATAGACTGTAAAGCTAAAAAATTAGCGTATTCGATAGAAAAGAAGATGTTATATTTGTAACAAGAAAGATAGAAATGATAGCGAAAGACCTTATAACCGACGAGATACCCCCACTTAAAACTTCTGATACCGGATTAATGGCAATTAACTGGATGGATGAGTTTAAGGTGTCGCACCTGCCTATTGTTAAAGGACATGAGTATTTAGGCATCCTTTCAGATACAGATGTATTGGATCTGAACATTACTGACCAGCAGATCGGCAAAAGTAAATTATCACTTATTCGCCCTTTTGTATTGGAGAGCCAGCACATTTATGAGGTCATTAAAATGATCTCTAATTTGAAACTCACTGTGTTGCCGGTATTGAATGAACACCAGCATTATATTGGGCTGATACCTGCTACCGCCATACTTCATCAATTTGCTATCCTGGCTGCTACTCGTGAGCCTGGAGGAATGATCGTACTTGAAATGAATGTGCATGATTATTCCCTTACACAAATTGCACAGATCATTGAAGGAAATGATGCCAAGGTATTGAGCTGTTATGTGAACTCCTTACCTGATTCTACTAAAATTGAAGTGACTTTAAAGATAAATAAGGAAGATCTTTCAGGAATATTGCAAACATTTTATCGCTATAATTATACGGTGAAAGCATCCTTTCATCAGAGTGAATTTTCAGAGGATATGAAAAAACGTTTTGATTCATTTATGAATTATATTAATATATAAACGTAACCTCACCCTTAACCTCTCTCCTTGAAAAAGGAGAGGGAAAATAAAAGAAATGAAAATAGCCATATACGGACGCCCCACTAGCGATAATACTTCGGAACATATTCAACTATTGTTTCATACACTTCATGAACATAAAGCGGAGATATTTATCTATGAACCTTTTTATCATTTTCTTAAACAGAAATTAAAAATAAACGATTCGATTAAAATTTTTAATTCGCACAGTGATATAAAGGACAAGGTGAATTATATGTTGAGTGTTGGCGGCGATGGTACTTTCCTGGAAACACTTTCCTTTGTTCGTGATTCGGGTATTCCAATTTTAGGAATCAATACCGGCAGGTTAGGATTCTTATCCAATGTAGCAAAAACTGAAATAAATATTGCACTGGAAGCATTGATCGAAAAAAAATACAGTATTGAAAAACGTGCTTTGTTAAGTGTGACAGCGCCTACTAAATTATTTGGAGAGGTAAATTATGGATTAAATGAATTAACGATCTTAAAAAAAGATTCTTCTTCCATGATTACTATTCATGCTTATGTAAATGGTGATTACCTGAACTCTTATTTCGCTGACGGATTAATAATTGCTACACCTACGGGTTCTACGGCATATTCATTGAGTTGCGGCGGGCCATTAGTAATGCCCGGCTCCGAAAATTTTGTTATCACTCCCATTGCCCCGCATAATTTAAATGTTCGTCCCTTGGTAATTTCCGACAGCGATGTGATCACTTTAAAAGTGGAAGGACGCAACAGTCATTACCTTGTATCACTGGATTCCCGAAGTGAAGTGATCGATGCTTCCATTGAACTGACAATCAAAAAAGCAACTTTTTATGCAAACCTGATCCAGTTAGAAAACCAAAATTTCTTCAACACTCTGCGCAATAAACTTTTGTGGGGGCTGGATAAACGGAATTAAAAGCCTCACCTAAATCCTCTCCAAAGGAGAGGACTTAAATGATTCTGCCCCCTTCTCCTTAAGGAGAAGGGCTGGGGATGAGGCTAATGCGCCTCCAGCCAGTTAACACCAGTTCCCATACCCACTTCCATAGGAACTGTTAAAGATGGGATAGCATTTTTCATCCGGGTTTCAATGATCGGTTTGACAATTTCCAGCTCTCCTTTAAATACATCAAACACCAACTCATCGTGTACCTGCAATAACATTTTAGTTTTCAGCTTATTCGCTTTCAGATCTTTTTGAATATTGATCATCGCAATTTTTATCATGTCCGCAGCGCTGCCCTGTATAGGCGCATTGATCGCATTGCGTTCCGCATAGCCTCTCACCGTATGATTGCTTGAATTGATATCACGCAGATAACGCCTGCGTCCCATGATCGTTTCCACATATCCTTTATCTTTTGCATTTTCAATGCTTTCATCCATGTATGCTTTAACGCGTGGATATTTTGTAAAATAATTTTCAATGATGGTTGCCGCTTCTTTGCGCGGGATATTCAAACGTTCTGAAAGTCCGAATGCTGATATTCCATAAATGATCCCGAAGTTCACCATTTTCGCATTCCTGCGCATATCTGATGTTACTTCTTCCAAAGGAACATTGTACACTTTCGAAGCTGTTGCTGCGTGAATATCTTGTCCGGATAAAAACGCTTCTATCATTCCCGTATCTTTACTTAACTCCGCAATGATGCGTAATTCTATTTGTGAATAATCAGCAGAGAGTAATGTATAATTTTCATTACGTGCTACAAATGCTTTACGGATCTCTCTTCCCCGCTCCGTACGAATTGGAATATTTTGCAGATTCGGATTATCGGAACTCAAACGCCCGGTAACTGCCACCACCTGGTTGTAAGAAGTATGAATACGTCCGGTGCGCGGATTCACCAGTTCAGGCAAAGTATCTACATACGTGTTCTTTAATTTTACCAATTCACGGTAATCTAAAATTTTTCCTACGATAGGATGTTTACCAATTAATTTTACCAATACATCTTCACCGGTGGCATATTGTCCTGTTTTGGTTTTCTTTGGTTTTTCAACAATGGCCAATACCTCAAATAAAATTTCTCCTACTTGTTTAGGTGATGAAACATTAAATGGTTTTCCGGCTAATTGCTGGATCTCCACCTCCATGTTTATAATATCTTTTTCCAGCCCGGATGATATCTCTTTCAGCGCATCCTTATCCAGTGTAATTCCTTCCGCTTCCATTTCTGATAAAACGGATACCAATGGAATTTCAATGTCATCAAATAATTTTTTTATCTGACCGTCACTCAGCATTGGTAAAAATGTATTCTTCAGCTGAAGTGTAATATCCGCATCTTCGGCAGCATATTCTTTAATATCCTCTAAAGGAACATCACGCATACTCAGTTGAGCTTTTCCTTTTTTACCAATTAATGTTTCAATTGAAACAGGAGAATAACCTAGATATGTTTCTGCAAGCACATTCATGTTATGGCGCATCTCCGGCTGAATAAGAAAATGCGCGATCATGGTATCAAATAATTTTCCTTTTATTTCTATTCCATACCATTTCAACACCGACATATCATATTTTATGTTCTGCCCTATTTTAGAAATTTTTTCATTTTCAAAAATTGGTTTGAATTCATTTACCAATGCCTGTGCTTCATCAAAATTTGCCGAAACGGGAATATAATATCCTTCGGAAACTTTATAAGAAAAAGACAAGCCAACCAATTCCACATTATTGGCATCCAGTCCGGTTGTTTCCGTATCAAAAGAAATCTCTGTTTGCTGGTCCAAATGCGCGATCAGCTGTTCTCGTTTTTCTTTAGTGTCCACCAAATGATAGGTATGCGGTACGTCTTTTATTGTTTTGGCCCCTCCTAAATCCTCCCCCAAGGGGAGGACTTGCGTTACTTGTTCTTCTATCTCAATCTCAACTGCAAATAAATCCGTTTGATCGGGGTTTATTTTTTTTTTCTTTGGACTTTTGAGTATTGTAGTTCCCTCCCCCTGGGGGAGGGCCGGGGAGGGGCCTTCACCCAATACCTGTTCCGCCAGCCTTCTGAATTCAAGCTCTATGAATAATTCTTTCAACACTTCTTTATTTGGTTCATCCAGCTGCAATGCTCTTTCATCAAATTCAATAGGCACATCACAAATAATGGTTGCCAGTCGTTTCGACTGAATTGCTTTATCTTTATTCAGTTCCACTTTTTCTTTTAATTTCCCTTTCAGCTTATCTGTATTTTGCAATAAATTCTCAATACTTCCAAAATCTTTGATGAGTTGAATGGCAGTCTTTTCGCCTACTCCGGGGATGCCGGGAATATTATCCACCTTATCACCCATCAATCCTAAAATATCAATTACCTGGTCAACATTTTGTATTTCCCATCTTTTGCATACTTCCTCAACACCTAATTTTTCTGCACCATTTCCTAAACGCGCAGGTTTATAAATAAAAATATTATCCGAAACCAATTGCCCGAAATCTTTATCGGGTGTCATCATGTAAACGGTGTATCCATGTTGTGCAGCTTTCTTAGCAAGTGTGCCTATCACATCATCCGCTTCATAACCATCGGAGTATAAAACAGGAATATGATACCCTTCAATTAATCTTTTAATATATGGAATGGCTGCAGCAAGATCTTCCGGCATTTCTTCGCGGCCGGCTTTGTATTCGGCGAACTCCACATGACGTGCCGTTGGTTCGGAAGTATCAAATACCACAGCAATATGCGATGGTTTTTCTTTTTTAAGAACTTCCAGCAGGGTATTTGTAAAGCCCAATATAGCGGAGGTATTTAAACCTTTTGAGTTGACACGATGATTATTACTGAATGCGAAATATGCGCGATAAATAAGTGCAAAAGCGTCCAGCAAAAAGAGTTTTTTATTGTTTTCTGACATTTTTTATTTTAACCAATTTATAATGATTAAATATAGTCAAATAAAGAAAATAAGCAGGAATGTTTTTAATTTTTTAACGTTAGAAATTACTCAACTTTGTAAGTGCACTTTATGAATGGATTAAAAGAATGATTACATTTGGTAAAGGATCGTAAAACCATTCCTATAAGCAAGTTATACCCAACCTTTAGAGACTTAGTGCAAAAACCAAAAGCCATAATTTTTGATGTAGGCAATACGCTTTTGGAAGAGGTTTCATATGACCTTGACAAAGGGCTAGCCCAAACGTTAAAAGAATTAAAAATTTATGCTAAGGATGAATGTTTTAATAATCCTACTTATTTAAAACAAATAATAAAGGATTTCTACACGGGCAACCATAATGAATTTGTATTAATTGACTGGTTAAAAAAAACTTTAGCAGACTCCGAAATTACCCTAACAATTGAAAAGCTTGAATACATTGTTTGGAATAATACTGTTACTTTAAAGCCTTATCCAGATATTGATATAATTTTGAACCAATTAAAACAGCGAGGAATAAGACTTGCAGCTATAAGTAATACCGTTTTTACTAGTAATGTAATGAAACATGAATTTTTAAAACATCAGCTACTAGACTACTTTGATTTCATAATCACAAGTGCGGACCTAGGAATAAGAAAACCTGCAAAACAGATTTTTTTCCAAGCCATTGATACAATCAAATTGCACCCCTCAGACATTTGGTTTGTCGGAGACAACTGGGAGGACGATATTATGGGTGCAGACGCAGTAGGCTTAAAAGCTATTTGGAAATGTGAAAATGGTAAACCAGATAACGGGCACTTATATTTTCATGACTGGCAAGACTTTTTTAGAAAATTTATCAGAAATCAAAGCTGGGTATAACAGCGCATAACGTTAGCTACAATTATTATGAAGAATATTATATTCATTTTATTATTTATCTCATTTTCAAGTTACGGACAGACAAACCAAACTATCTCAAAAAATTATGCGATTGTTTTAAAATGCAAAACCGAGGATAATAAACATAAAGACCCCCTGGTTAGTTTATTTGAAATTTATAATAATGAAAGAAAATTAATTAAAACTTATAGCAATTCTTACAAAAACAAATTGTCATTTGAACATCAAAAAGATTATTTAGTGAGTTTTGAAAAAAGTGGTTATATAAAAAAAGAAATTTTAGTGTCTACAAAAAATATTTCAAAAGAACAATGGAACGAGAATTTAGGTAAATTCTGGATGTCAATCAGGCTTTCGAAACAGCCTAAAGACAGTATTGTTGAGTCTACTCAACCTGTTGGAACCATTTATTACTCAAACTCCTCTGGAGGTTTTGACTATAAAAAAAATTAAAACCCATAGGAGTATTCAACCGTATATTAAGCAAAAAATAAAAAAAATGAACCATTGTCAACACACCGCGGGAATGCCCGGCTGGTTTATGCCGGTAATTATTGTTCTTATTATTTGGGAAATAATTTGGAAATTAATTGCCATGTGGAAAGCCGCTAAAAATAATCACCTTGCATGGTTTGTTTGCATTGCACTTATTAATACAATTGGAATTTTGCCCATTGTATACATTGTGATGAATAGAAAAAAGAATATTATGAAATAGCAAACTAAACTTAGAACTGATACGTAATTAAAAAAACAAAATATAACAATGGAAAAATTACAATTTACAATTGATATTAAAGCATCTAGGGAAAAAGTATGGAAAACGCTTTGGGAGGATACCAGCTATAGAAAATGGACAAGTGCTTTCAGTGAAGGCTCTTATGCTGTCAGCGACTAGAAAGAAGGAAGCAAAATATTATTTCTTAATGCAAAAGGAGAAGGTATGTTTAGCAAGATCGATAAGATGATACCAAATGAATTTATGTCGTTCAAACATTTGGGTGTGGTAAAAGACGGCAAGGAGCAACCTGCTGATAAAGAAACTGAAAAATGGTCGGGGTCAATGGAAAATTATACACTTAAAGAAAATAGTGGAATAACAACATTAAAAGTTGACATTGATGTGATAGAAGGATTTAAGGACTACTTTGAAAAAACGTTTCCTAAGGCATTGGAAAATGTAAAGTCTTTATCTGAAAGTCGGGTAACAGTGGGAGCAAAATAAAAAAAACCTTCCAGGTGAAAGGCTTCCTTTATCTTTTTATTCTTTTAGTTCTTTGCTGATTTGTTGTATGTATTGAATACTTCTACAATGTTTTCGTAATCATACGTTTTATCTTCCAGTCCTTTAACAATAACTTCATTATCTCCCATTACTTCCTGCACTTGTTTTTTGAATTTACCGGATTTGATCTTTATCGGTCCTGTCTCCCCTACTTTTTCCATAAAATAATCAGATTTTATTCTAAGCTCATTCATCAGATACACTTCAATTTGCGCTTCATATAAATTAACCGCGCCCGAAGAGATGCGTTTAATAAATACCTGCTCACCATCAATATTACGGGAAACATAAGTTATCCCATTAACACAATATTCTGTGATCTTCGTGGGACCAAATGTTTTTATTTCATTGCCTTCACTTTTTCTGTAGGCTGCTTTTATAAAGTTGTCATACTCCTTCTTAGGATTTGTTTTGATCTCCCCTTTTAATGTATCACCTTTTAACATCACTACATAACCGGGATGATATTTTACCTGGGCAAAAGCGCTTAAATGAAAAGCTATAATTGCAGCTACCACCACCGCAGTTATAGAGAAAAGTTTTTTGTTTTTCATATTAAAATATTTTTTTGTTGTTAGCAGGCGCCAAAATAGCAAAATAAATTTCTAAAAAAAATAGCAGGTTTAAAACTTTGAATGATTGTTAATAAGTTGAAATGCCTTACTGCTATTCACATACGGCCGGTACAACAATTAAGACCTTATCCATCAATAATCCTTATTTATCGTTAAATACCTATTGTCTATGGAAAAAGAAGACAATTTCATCCTAATAATTTCATAAATTTGAGAAAGATCCAAAATCATTGAAAAACCGCTTCTTACTTCTTCTAGCAATTGTTGTACTGATCAGTGCATGCAACAAACTTCCGGAGCCGAAACCAAAACGGGTTGTATATATAACCCAACCCGAATTAATAAATGAAAAAGTATCAGAATTACTGATCCAACTGCTGAAAGATTCAACTGAATCGCTTGTAATTGCTGATGATACTTTATTCGCGACAAAATTTGTTATTGATTTTTACAAACAAAAATTTTTTAATGCCTGCTGGATCGATAAAGGAGTACTTCGTAAACAGGGATATACACTTCTGAACATTATTCATAAAGCGCATGAATATGGTTTGATTCCGGATGACTATCATTTTCATAAGATCGATAGTTTAATAAGAACAGAACGGGATCCGCTTACCAGGCGATTTGATGCAGTAAAAATTTCGGAAGCGGATCTGTTGTTGACCGATGCCTTTTTCACTTTTGCTGTGCATCTTAATAAAGGCAGGTTCAATGTGGATAGCATGACCCGTGAATGGCCACTACGAAAGAATGTCGTCATGCGTTCGGGCTACAAAGTATTTCAACCAGATACAGGGTTAGTAAGTATTTTAGATTCTGCCATTACCACTAATTCCATCCGGGCTGCTATTGATTCATTAGAGCCTAAAAATATTCCTTATCAAAATTTAAAACTTGCCCTGAAAAATTTTCAATTCGAATTCAAAGATTCAAATTGGGACAGCCTTCAAAGTATTGAATCGGATTCCGCTACGTTTAAAGAACGCTTAAAACAACGCCTCATTGCCAGTCATGATTATTTTGAGGAGGCGGATGGAAATGACTCCATCAAATTATTAAAAGCGGTCAAAAATTTTCAATGCCGGCATAAATTAATTGAAGATGGTAGGATCGGGAAACTCACATTTAAAGCATTGCAAAAAACCAAACAAGATTATATCCGTCAGATCGAACTGAATATGGAGCGCTGGCGCTGGAAAAGCCCTCCAACAGATAAACAATTCATTTGGGTAAATATTCCAAAATATGAAATGCACGTGATAGAAGAAGATACAGTGGTGATGCGCTCACGTGTTATTGTTGGCACTCCAAAAACTACCACTCCACTTTTAAAAAGTACGATCTATCATTTTTTGATCTATCCGTATTGGACCGTTCCGTTGAGTATTGCTACCAAAGAGATCTTACCCATATTAAAACGGGACACTTCTTATTTGAGGAGAAAAAATTTTGAAGTACTCGACAGAAATAATAATGTGGTGACCACTCCCATCGACTGGAAAAGATATAATAAAAATTATTTTCCATGGCGGCTGCGCCAGAGTATCGGTGAAGATAATTCACTGGGTATCTTAAAATTTAA
This sequence comes from Bacteroidota bacterium, assembly GCA_052389695.1. Classification (GTDB taxonomy): domain Bacteria; phylum Bacteroidota; class Bacteroidia; order 2-12-FULL-35-15; family 2-12-FULL-35-15; genus 2-12-FULL-35-15. Next base: position 41,659 of record JBQTHQ010000019.1, read on the forward strand.
TTTTCACAATAAGTATGGTGTTTATTTGCACGACACTGATAGCCGAAGGTTGTTCAATCGTGAAATGCGCGCCATGAGCCACGGCTGTGTTCGCCTGGAGAAATTTATTACGCTTGCCAAGTTCCTGATCCGTGATGATAGCTTGAACTATCCGGTTGATTCATTGATGTATGATCTCTTAGAAGAAAAACAGAAATATGTTTATATTAAACGTCCGATCCCAATTTATATTGACTACCATACCTCTGAAGTGGATGAAAACAATGCACTTTATTTTTTTATAGATATATATAAACGAGATGAAAAAATGCTAAAGGCGTTGTACAGAGAGTAATTTTGAGTATTTTAGTTATATGAATAGACTTTTGTTGTTGAAGAATGACAACCAAATTAATCATGAGATCACTATCACTTAAGTTTTTATTGACCAGTGTTTCTGTTATTATTGCAGGCTTTATTTCTACTGGAATATTAATCTATCAAAATACACTTTCACAAGTTAATTGGAAAACAGTAGGGGCCGGATTTATCATTTCTTTTCTTTCCTCATTACTGTTATTGGTCTTTGTACATATTTTTGTTTTTAAAAAAATAAATCAGTTGTTCATTGATGTAAAAAATTTCAGGGGAATCACTGATCAGGCGGAGAAACCAAACTATACAGATAACGAAATAAATAATCTCAACCAGGAGATCCTGGCTTGGGCAGATGATCGTAAAAATGAAATTGAACGCCTGAAAAAACTGGAAGTTTATCGTAAAGAATTTTTAGGAAATGTTTCACATGAACTTAAAACGCCTGTGTTCAATATTCAAGGGTATGTTTTGACCCTTTTAGATGGAGGACTGGAAGATCCTTCAATAAACAAAAATTATTTAATGCGTGCCGAAAAAAGTGTGGACCGCATGATCACCATCATTGATGATCTGGAAGCAATATCACAACTGGAAACCGGTGAGCTCCAAATCGAACCTGAACGTTTTGACATTACACTTTTAGCAAAGGATGTAATTGATGCGCAGGAAATGAAAGCTACTGACAGGGGTATTATGCTTAGTATTCAGGATAACACAAAACCATTATTTGTGTTTGCTGACCGTTTCCGAATCCGTCAGGTACTTGTAAATTTAATTGTTAACTCCGTTAAATACGGCAAGGAATATGGCGAAACACAGATACGGTTTTATGATGTAGGTGAAAACATATTGATTGAAGTTTCAGATAATGGTATAGGCGTTGCCAAAGAACATTTACCTCGTTTGTTTGAACGTTTTTATCGTGTGGATAAAAGCCGATCGCGTGAACAAGGTGGTACCGGATTGGGTCTGGCCATTGTTAAACATATTATTGAAGCGCACAATCAAACGATTGACGTAATGAGCACCGAAGGTGCCGGAACAGTATTTTCATTTACTTTGAAAAAGGGTTAAAGTGTCAACTTTGTCATGCTGAACAAAGTGAAGCATCTCTCTACAAAGACAAGATTCTTCGTTTTACTCAGAATGACAAAAAATCAAATAAAAATTGAAAGAAAAAAATCTCTTCTACTTCCTTCTTTTATTTTTTATCGTATTCATTTCCCGTCTTCCTTTTTTATCAGCAGGTTATGGCGTTGAAGAAGATTCCTGGGGGATTGCTCTGGCAGCATTTCATACTAAGATGTCCGGTATTTACGAACCCTCACGTTTCCCCGGACATCCTGTTCAGGAATTAATTTATTCCGCTTTCTGGGGAACAGGGCCCATTGTATTTAATGGATTGTGTGCATTCTTCAGTGCAATAGGTGCTGCATTTTTTGCCTTGGTCTTAAAGCATCTGGATTTTAAACATTTTTTTATTGCCGCACTGGCTTTTGCTTTTATACCTGTATATTATATCAGTAGTACATATACCATTGATTTCGCCTGGACAGAAACATTTATTTTGATTAGTTTGTACTGTTTACTAAAAAATAAATTAATGATCAGCGGAATTTTTTTAGGACTTGCTGTTGGATGCCGCATCACCAGCGGAGCAATGCTGATACCATTTATGATCATGATCTGGCAAACAAATAATTGGAAACAAAATTTAAAGCATCTATTGCAAATTGTCTTCCCAATGGCCTTGGTGATTGTTTTTGCTTTTATCCCGCTGATCCGGCAATTCGGATTATCTTTTCTTATGTATTATGATCAGTTCCCTTATCCTCCACTTTCAAAAGTGATCTATAAAATGAGCATTGGAGTATTTGGACTTGTTGGCGTAATAGCAATTATTATTGCTGTCGTGATTATAATACTGAACAGAAAAAAACAAAATGCCGGAGAATTATTTTCAACCCCTTTGGATAAAAAAATAATCCTTGCAAGTTTTGCGATCATTGTACTCTATATCATTTCATATTTCCGTTTACCGCAAAAATCAGGATACATGATCCCCGTCCTTCCATTTGTGATTCTGTTGCTTGGTCATTATTTAAACAGCCGGAATTTTAAATTAATATGTATTGCATTTCTATTTTCTCCATTTCTTTTCAGCATCAACCTGACCGATAAATTGAGAGGCGCCGAGCATTCAAAGTATGCAATTAAAACTACCATATCCGGACAGGAATTATTTTTAGATCCTTTTTCAGGATCTGTATTCTCAGACTATTCAAAACGCAAACAAAAAATGAAATATACCGAAAAAGTAATTTCAAAAGCAGATACTATCAAATCGCGAACAGTAATTATAGCAGGCTGGTGGTACAATGAGATTATGGTGGAGATGATAACGCAGGATAAAAATAAATATGTAGTTTTTGAACCTTATATAAATGAAAATACAATAAATGAATATTTGTCAAAAGGATACACAATAGCTTATTTACCGGAACAAAACATTTATAATGACCTGATGTATAAAATGGAGGTCACAGATAAAGTTGCTGAGCCATTTTGAAAATTAACTCTTGTTATAATACATTTTAAGATGTATTTTTACGGTAATCATAAACACAACCGGCATGCCGACAATTCAACAAACATATGAAATGGATGCTACACCTGAACAGGTGTTTGAGGCATTGGTTAATCATGAGATCAT
>JBQTHQ010000020.1:0-5979 GCA_052389695.1 Bacteroidota bacterium
CGTTTTGATTCCACGTCCCGAAACAGAGGAGTTAGTGGATTTGATCATAAAAAAGAACCAAGAAACAAGATTAAAGAATCAAAAGACCTCCATTTTGGATATTGGAACGGGTAGTGGATGTATTCCAATCGTTTTAAAAAAACATATCCCATCGGCTAAAGTTTATTCACTAGATATTTCTCCCCAAGCAATTAAAATTGCAAAAGAAAATGCTATAAATAATGGTGTAGAAATAATTTTTATTTTAGACAATATTTTAAGTCCTAAATCCCTAATCCTAAATCCTTCATTTGACATCATTGTAAGTAATCCTCCTTATATATGTATTTCTGAAAAAGATCAAATGCAGAAAAATGTATTGGATTATGAACCGCATTTGGCATTATTTGTTGCAGATAATGATCCTTTATTATTTTATAAAGCCATTGCGGATTTTGCTTTAAAACAATTAAAACCGGAAGGTAAATTGTATCTTGAAATTAATCAGGCATATGGAGAAGAAACGAAGCAGTTGTTGGAAAGCAAAGGGCTTAAAAATGTATTGTTGATAAAAGATCTGAACAATAAAAATCGTATCTTGCAGGGTATGATTTAGGATTTTTAAAAAATGAAAAAATATATTTTCCCGGTACTATTCATTATACTTTCAAGTACAATTTTTTCCCAGGAAGAAGGATACAACGTAGATGTTTTCCCAACAAACGTTGGCGGAAAAGCTGAATTTAAGCGTGTGTTTGAACAGGAGCTTATTTATCCCGAAAGCTCATTGAAAAAAAAAACAGGGGGTAAGGTGATTATTAATTTCGCAGTTATGAAGGACAGCTCAGTTACAAATATAACGCCGGTAACTTGCGGAGTAGATGATATTGATAAAGAAGCCATGCGGTTATTTAATTTGTATCAATGGGTGCCCGCAGTTAAAACAGGTCAATACGTAAGCGCCAAATGGAGCGTCATATTTGATTTCGATCCCGATAAATATTCCAGGATTTGTCGTTCACGAGGTTTTCAAACATTCAAATATCTTCCGAATACAAAAGTTGATTATTCTGATACGATTTATAAAAATCCCGAACAAGCACCGGCGTATCAAAAAGGTAATTATGCTTTGCAGGATTTTATTAAGGAAAATTTAGAATACCCCCGCCAGGCTCAGCTCTCAAATATACAAGGAACAGTGATGTTGCGGTTTGTTGTGGAACCATCCGGTTTAGTTACAAATATTGGGGTTGACCAATCCATAGGTGGAGGCTGCAATGAAGAAGCAATTCGGGTATTGGAATTAATTAAGTGGTATCCGGCAAAACATGGGGAGAAGTTAGTTCGCGCACAAATGACTTTTCCATTTTATTTTATTCTGAATGAAGAATTTAAAGACAATAGTGTAGGCGAACAAAAATAGTATTAAGTCTATGAGTATTGATATAAAAAAGAAAATTGAACAACTTTCGAAACAGTTAGAAGAGCATAATTATAAATATTATGTTCTATCTGAACCCATTATAAGTGATTATGAGTTTGATAAATTGCTGGAGGAGCTTATTAAGTTAGAAAAGGCGCATCCAGAGTGTTTAATGCCTGACTCACCATCACAGCGTGTAGGCGGGCAGATCACCAAAGAGTTTAAAACGGTAAGGCATAAATACCCTATGCTTTCTCTTGGTAATACTTATTCAGAAGAAGAATTGAATGATTTTGATGAGAGAGTAAGAAAAGCATTGACTGGTGGTTATGAATATGTTTGTGAACTAAAGTATGATGGTGTTGCCATTGGCATAACATACGTTGATGGAATACTGGTTCAGGCTGTTACTCGGGGCGATGGCGAAAAAGGCGATGATATTACGACCAATGTAAAAACAATAAAAAGCATTCCTTTGAAATTACGCGGAGCTGATTTTCCAAAAGAATTTGAGATCCGAGGTGAAATATTTTTACCGCGCTCTGTATTCAATGAAATTAATAAAGAACGTGAAGAATTAGGGGACCTTTTGTTGGCGAATCCACGAAATGCAGCTTCCGGTACTCTAAAAATGCAGGATTCAGCAGTGGTGGCAAAACGCAATTTAGATTGTTGTTTGTATTTTGTGTTGGGTGAAAAACTACCATTTCAAAGTCATTATGAAAATTTGCAAGCGGCCAGGGATTGGGGATTTAAAGTTCCTGACTCTGTAAATAAAACGAACAGCATCAAAGGTGTTTTTGATTTTATAAACAAATGGGATACCGGACGAAATAATTTGCCATTTGATATTGATGGTGTGGTGGTAAAAATAAATTCCTATGAGCAGCAAAAAGCGCTTGGTTTTACAGCCAAATCACCGCGTTGGGCCATTGCTTACAAATTCAAAACACAACAAGTTGCTACTGTTTTAGAAAGTATTTCTTACCAGGTAGGACGAACAGGTGCAATAACCCCGGTAGCTAATTTAAGACCGGTATTGCTTGCCGGAACTACTGTTAAGAGGGCTTCCTTGCATAATGCAGATATTATTGAAAAGCTGGATGCGCGTGTTGGGGATACCGTATTTGTAGAAAAGGGCGGAGAGATCATACCAAAAATAATTGGGGTGGATCTTTTAAAACGTGCTGTAGGAGTTGGAGAAGGATTGTTTGAAACTGAATTTGTAAAAACAAAATACATTACTCATTGCCCTGAATGCGGAACAGCTTTAATCCGTAATGAGGGAGAAGCTAATCATTATTGCCCGAATGAATTAGGCTGTCCACCGCAGGTAAAGGGAAAAATGGAACATTTTGTTTCGCGCAAAGCAATGAATATTGATAGTCTTGGAGCAGAAACCATTGCTCAGCTTTATGATGCAGGATTGGTAAAAAACATTGCCGACATCTATGAGTTAAAAAAAGAAGATATGTTGAAGTTGGAACGTATGGCGGAAAAAAGTGTTTCTAATTTATTAGTTGGAATAGAAGTATCCAAACAGATTCCTTTTGAACGGGTATTGTATGCAATTGGAATTCGCCATGTGGGAGAAACAACAGCTAAAAAGCTGGCGCACTATTTTAAAAATATAGAAGCGCTTGAAAAAGCAACATTAGCGGAGTTATTAGAAGTGGGTGATATAGGTGTACGGATAGCGCAAACAATAATTGATTATTTTTCTGATAAAAGGATAATTCAAATAATTGAAAGGCTGAAGATTCATGGTTTAAAATTTGAACTTTCTGAAGAGCAGTTGACCAATACAAGCAATAAATTAAAAGATATGACTTTTGTTGTTTCAGGTGTGTTTAGTAAGTTTTCAAGAGATGATCTGAAAAAGATCATTGAACAACATGGAGGAAAGAATGTAGGTACTATTTCAGGAAAAACTTCTTATGTTCTGGCGGGAGAAAACATGGGGCCTGAAAAATTAAAAAAAGCTGAAAAATTGGGAATACCAATAATTACGGAAGATGACTTTATTAAAATGATAGAATAATTTAATACCCATGTTGAAAAGTATAAAACATATCATTGCCAATTATTTTTTAAAAAAGGAACTACAAGCTTTGAGAAAGGAACGCAAGCCTAATAAATTTAGTTTTGATGCAATTAAGACGGTTGGAATATTGTTTGATGCTACCAATGCCGAAGATTTTGAAATAGTTAAACGTTATGTAGTTTATTTGCGTGAATACCGTAAACGAGTGAAAGTAATCGGGTTTTTTAGCACAAAAGAGATTCCTGCATTGACCTATTCAAAACTCGAATATGATTTTATTTCAACAAAAGAATTAAATTGGTTGGGGAAACCCTCATCCATGGTCGTTAAAAATTTTATCGATGAAGAATATGAATTGTTGATCGATCTAAATGTAAGGGATCATTTTCCTTTGCGATATATTTCAGCCCTATCTAAAGCTGCTTTTAAAGTTGGAAAATATGATGAGAAAGATACCGGAATATATGATTTTATGATCGATGCTGATAATACAAAAACAGTAAAATATTTTTTGAGGCAGGTGGATATGTATATTACTATGCTTAATAAATCAGAACCCAATATAAATCAATAGTAAATCAAGAACCATGAAATAGCCATATGGAGTATTCCAGGTGGCAACAAAAAACAAATTAAACACACATGAATTACATTTTATTTGATGACAATACACGTATCAATCTGTTGCCATTGACATTTACACGTCCGGTAGCAGATATTCGTATTGGTATTTTGACCATTCGTGAAAAATGGGAAAAAATGTTGGGTGTCAAAACATCTTCAAAAACGGAAGGATACCTGAGTAAAAAATATCCGGTGGAATTTATGATTGGTGATGATAATGTTTGGATCAATGGTTCTGTTTGTCCGAATTCAGAACTTATAAAAGAAATAAAGGCTTTAAAATCCGGACAGGCATTGTTGAGCAAAAATGTACTTCTGGCTATAAATACCGGGAATAGTAAAGAATTTAATGCTAAGACGGATGATAATGTTACACAACTTCAATCTCATGCCCAGGTATTACGTGTGGAAAACCCCTGGGATATATTTTCAAAGAACGGAGAAGCCATTATATCGGATTTTCAATTAATTACTGCAGGACGTAAGTCATTGGTATTAAGCTCTACCAACAAGGTGATAGGGGCTGAAAATATATTTATTGAAGAAGGTGCAAAAGTAGAATGCGCAATTTTAAATGCAAGTACAGGGCCGATCTATATAGGAAGAGATGCAGAAATTATGGAAGGGGCTATAGTGCGTGGCCCTTTTGCTTTGGGAGAACATTCTGCGTTAAAACTAGGCGCAAAAATATACGGGCCAACTACTATTGGTCCGCATTGCAAAGTAGGAGGAGAGGTGAATAATTCCGTAATATTTGGTTATTCCAATAAAGCGCATGATGGATTTTTAGGGAATTCTGTATTGGGCGAATGGTGTAATATAGGGGCAGATAGCAATAATTCAAATCTCAAAAATAATTATGCCGAAGTTAAATTATGGAATTATGAAAAGGAACGATTTATAAATACCGGTTTAACATTTTGCGGCCTTATTATGGGAGATCATAGTAAATGTGGTATAAATACCATGTTTAATACAGGCACTGTAGTTGGGATAAATGCAAATATTTTTGGCTCAGGCTTTCCACGCAACTTTGTGCCTTCATTTTCATGGGGTGGAGCCGCAGGTTTTACAACCTATAAAATGAAAGATGCATTTGAAGTAGCTTCAAGAGTATTTGAACGCAGAAACCTGGTGTTCGATGAAAGGGAGCAGCAAATTTTAACACATGTTTTTGAATTAACAGAGAAATACAGAAAATAAATGAAGGCTGGAAAAAAAATTGAAACACGGGTATTTCATACCTGGTTGCAGGATGGAATTTGTTATACAAAGGTAAAGGAAGGTTCTGTAATTGATTTAAAGGATGCGATTGAAAATACGGAAGCTGTTATTAAGGTATCGGCTGGTGTTATTTATCCGATGCTGGTTGACCTTCGTGTGATTAATTCCATTACCAAAGAAGCACGGGATCATTTTTCAATGCGAAACAGAAAACCGGGTGTTAATTCGATCGCGATGCTTGTAAAATCTCCTGTGAGCAGTATCATAGGTAATTTTTTTCTTGGTTTAAATAAGCCAAGCGTCCCTACTCATTTATTTACTTCTGAAACAAAAGCGCTTAAATGGCTTGAACAGTTTATCCCTAATTAAAACCGACAAAGCTTTGAAAAATGAGATAGATAAACTGGTTAACCGTATATCGAAGCTAAATACTTCTTCTAAAGGCAGTAAAAAAGATACTATAAGCAGGCTGCTTGATATTGAAAAAACACTTATTCAGAAAAATAAGCTGGAGAAAGAGAATGAAAAGCGTTTGAATGCGATATTAAAAGTGGTAATGGGATTGGCACAGCTCAATTACAATAAAAAAGTGGTCGTTACCAACAAACTGGATCATATTGACGCGCTGGCCCTGGGTATTAACATGGTGGGGGAAGAGCTGCAATCATCCACCATTTCATTATTG
>JBQTHQ010000021.1:0-90619 GCA_052389695.1 Bacteroidota bacterium
TAGGAAAATACACCAAAAATAAAGGTCCTTGGGTACTTGTTTATTCTGAGTCTTATATAACCAGATCTGAGGCGGTAAAAAGAGAAAAATATTTCAAAACTGGCGTTGGAAGGGATTTAATTAAAAAAATCACAGGGCTTTAATTTTTTGTCACTGTCCGCCGCGGCGGACGATCCCAGTGGGCACCACAAAAAAAGCCTTGTGCATAGCACAGGGCTTTTATATTATCGAAACCTTAAATCTTATCCTGAATTGACTGAAAAGCTTATTTTAAAATATAAATGATCACTGGTTCGTCCCGATAGCTATCGGGACCAGTGGGCACCACCGAAAGCCCTTGTGCATTAGCACGAGCTTTTTCGTTTTTATACATCTCATCTTTTATACTACTATCTGAGTATTTTAATTTCTTTTGGTTTTCTGCTTTCAAAAAAACGAGAAAAATTCCTATATTTGATTAAGCTTTTGGGGTTATCCCTAAAAATAAACCGACTGAATACTTTTACAAAATGATTTACCTCTGGAATACGCTTATAATAATTGCTTCTTTTGTTTTTATGGAAATAGTGGCTTGGACAATGCACAAATATGTAATGCATGGATTCCTTTGGTATTTGCATAAGGACCATCATCTCCCGCATGATCACACGTTTGAAAAAAATGATTTTTTTGCTCTGATATTTGTTATACCCAGCTGGTTACTGATGATGTTCGGTATTATGGCAGGGGGTGATTACAGGTTATATATGGGTATTGGAATTACACTTTATGGTGTGTGTTATGTTCTTATTCATGACGGATTGATACATGGAAGAATAAAATTTTTAGCGAATACAAAAAACTCCAAATTGCTGGCACTTAAAAACGGGCATCTGGCACATCATCAGCATTCAGCAAAGCCGGATTATAAAAAAGAGAAAGATGTTTGTTATGGAATGTTGTGGGTGCCTTTAAAATATTTTATTGAGGCAAAAAAACAAGCAGTAAAGTAATCAGGAAAAAACCTTATCCATAATTTTTGCAGAATTTAAACACATCGGAATTCCGGCACCCGGATGCACGCTTCCTCCCACAAAATAAAGTCCTTTAATTTTTTTTGAAAAATTCGGATGTCTGAAAAAGGATGCAAACTTATCATCGGAGCTATTTCCATATACAGCGCCAAAAGGACTGGAATAATTTTCTTTTATCATAATGGGAGTTAGAAGCTCTTCAAAATCAATATGTTTTTCAATATCAGTGTTCAGCATTCTGTTGATCTTTTTTATAACATTTTTTCTGGTTCGTTTTACCAGTTCATTCCAATCCTGTCCCTGATCGTTTGGAACGGTGACAAATAAAAACCAGTTTTCACAATCTTTGGGAGCGTCATCTGTGATCTGTTTTGATGAAACAGAAATATAGATAGAAGGGTCATCACTGATTGTATTGTTTTCAAAGATCGTTTTATATTCGGCTTCATCATCAACAGCAAAAAGCATGTTGTGAATGCCTAAATCTTCATGTGTTTTATTAACTCCCCAAAAGAAACCTATAACGGAACTCGATTTGGGCTGATCTAATATTCGTTGAGGTGATCTTTCTTTTGGTAATAATTTTTTAAAAGTATAATAGATGTCCATGTTGCTGACCACACGGTCGTATTTTATTAATTCTTCATTTTTGGTTTTGATCCCGATTACTTTTTTGTTTTTCAATCCTGTGTTAGAAATAATGATCTCTTCCACAGAAGTATTGTAATGAAATTTAACACCCATTTCTTCAGCCAGTTTTACCAAAGCCATTACAATAGAATACATGCCTTTATCAGGTAGGTAAGCGCCTAAATTGATCTCCAAATGCTGTATAACATTCATGGTAGCGGGAGCAGCAAATGGATTAGAACCAACATAAGTTGCATAATTATTAAATAGTTGAACCAGGCGGGGGTCCTTAAAAAATGATTTGTTTCCACTGTTCATGGATTTAAAAGCATCGATTTTATGAAAGTTGATCAGCCCATGCATCGTTTTCCAATCTAAAAAGTTGCGGACTACATGTAAGGAGTTTTCTATAAATACCTTAATTGTAATATTGTATTTTGTTTCAATGTCTTTCCGGTATTTATCAAATGTACTTTTTGAGTCAATTGTTTTTAATTCAATTTCTTTTCCAAATCGTTCAACATCCGCATAAGCATTAATAACGCAGCCATCTTCAAAAAAATATCTGAATGAAGTTTCAAGGGGAGCGTAGGAATAATAATCGCGGGGATCTTTATTGCAGATCTCAAACAATTCATCAATAAGTTCGGGCAACATAAGAACGGAAGGCCCCATATCAAAACGATAGCCGTTTTTCCTAAGCTCTTTTATTTTACCACCCGGGTAATTGTTTTTTTCATAAACATCAACAGCATAACCTTTTGCCGCAATGCGAACGGCCGCCGCTAATCCTGCAATTCCAGAACCAATTACAGCACATGATCTCTTCATTTTAACTACTAAATAAATATATTCGTAAACGGTAATTCTAAAAATAAAAAATGATGTTAAAGATACTAACAAGAAGAACATTTCAGGATATTAAAATCGAAAAACAGCGCTTTTAATTTAAAACGGTTATTTTTGCCTCCTCTTATACTATCAATAAATGAAGCAAGATTGCTCTATTCGGATTTCGAATTTATCTAAAAAGTATCCCGGAAGTGATTCCTATGCGTTAAAGGAATTAAATCTTGAAATTTCTAATGGAGAAATATTTGGGTTATTGGGCCCAAATGGAGCCGGCAAAACCACTTTTTTTTCGATCGTATGCGGATTGCTGAAAGCTACCGCCGGTAATGCGGAAATAGCGGGATATTCCATAAGTAAGGACATGGAATCTATAAAAAGATTAGTCGGCGTTGTACCCCAGGACATTGCTCTTTATCCCACTTTATCAGGTAGAGATAATTTGCTCTTTATTGGCAGAATGTATGGGTTGAAAGGAAAGATGTTAAAAGAAAAGGTGCAGGCTTGTTTATCTAAATTTGGTTTTGATAAAAATAGTGATGAACCTGTCAAAAATTATTCGGGAGGAATGAAACGCAGAATAAATCTGATCGGAGGAATATTACATGACCCTGCTATATTATTATTGGATGAGCCAACTGTTGGGATGGACGTACAAACACGAACTTCAATGATGGGACATTTAAAAGAGCTCAATAAACAAAAAGAAATGACCATTTTATATACCTCGCATTATTTAGAGCAGGCAGAGCTGTTTTGCGACAGGGTAGCGATCATAGACCAGGGACAAATACTTTGTTTGGATAGTCCGAAGGACCTGATAAAAAAAGAAAATGCAAATGATCTGGAAGGTGTATTTTTAAAATATACAGGAAGGAAAATAAGGGACTAATATGCATCGGCTGATCTCCACTTTTATTAAGGAATTTAAATTATTGATAGTTGATAAAACAGGGATCACTATTCTTTTTGTGATGCCCATTTTGTTGGTTTTTATCATGACCCTCGTACAGCATGAAGCATATAAAAGCCTTACTCAAACCGGCATTCCTGTTTTATTGGTTAACAACGATAATGATAGTCTTGGATTAGCAATTGAAAAAGGATTTAAAAAATTCTCGATCTGTGATCTGACTGTTGATCATGGAGAAAAATATCAAAACAGTGCAGAAATTAAAAAGCGAATTGTAGAGGGTGAATTTTTGGTCGCCCTGGTTATTCCAAAAAATGCTACAAATGTATTGAGAGAGAATGTGGAGGGAATGGTGAATGTTTTTTTTGATACCGAATCAAATAAAAAGGATTTTTCAAAACAGGTAAAAATTGAGATCATTGTTGACCCAACTACCAGTAACTCATTTGTAATTGCCATCAATAGCGGATTAAAAGAATCCATTGCTTCCATAAAAACAAAAATTCTATTTCAGATAATGGGTGAAAAAATTGGCCAATTGTTAGAGTCGGATAAAAAGGCAATTCTTCCCGAGGCTGATTTTTTTGTTTATGATGAAGCCTATGCTTTAAGGGACGCTACAAAGTCATATCAGCCAAATGCTGTGCAGCATAATATTCCTGCATGGGCCATATTCTCCATTTTTTTTATCGTCTTGCCTCTGGCAGGGAGCATCATTCATGAACGGTCAGAAGGTTTATTTATACGGATGAGAACCTTTCCGGGATCTTATTTATCCATTTTGTCGGGAAAATTAGTTGTTTACTTTTTAGTAGCAATGATACAGTTTGTAATCATCATTATTCTTGGAAGATATGTGATGCCGATGATGGGCTTACCCGTTTTAGACATTGGGGCACATTGGTTCGCATTGATGGCGTTAACGATTACACTTTCATTAACAGCAATAAGTTATGGTTTATTGGTTGGTACGCTGTTCAATACACCTCAACAATCGGCGGTGTTTGGCGGCATCAGCATTCTTATTATGTCGGCCTTAGGAGGTATTTGGGTGCCGGTAAATATAATGCCTCCTGTTATGCAAACGATCAGTTCGATATCTCCGCTTAATTGGGCGCTGATGGGGTATTATGAATTATTCATTAAAGGCGGGGACTGGTATGCTATTCAGGCACAGGTTTTAAAACTAGGATTGTTTTTTATTTTTTCAATGGCGATTTCCTACCGTTTGTATAAGTTAAAACTGCGTTCATACTAATTTATAAAAATGAAAAAGATAAGCAGGGAAGAGATCAGCAATGAGCTGATCCTATTTGTTCGAACTGATATTTTAGATAGCACAATTACGATCACCGCTGAAACTCCTTTCAGCCAGGTTGGTTTGGACTCCATGTCCGTTATTCAACTGGTTTTATTTATAGAAAGAAAATTTGCTGTTGTCCTTTCTGAAAAAGATCTGACACCTGAAAATTTAAGATCCATTCATTCATTGGCTGAATGTACTTTTAAGTATCTTTAATTTCATGAATAATTCTAAAAAAACAAGCAGCATACCTTTAACTGCAAGCGATTGTTTTATTTTAGCGTTAGAAAAACACGATCATCATTCAGGCACATCCGGTAATACCTGCAGGTATGTATTGGAACTGGAGGGAAGATTAAATGTTGAGGATCTTAAAAATAAAATAAGGAAGAATATTGGATCACAACAATTATCTTCTTTTTACATACATAAAGGTGGACTGTTTGCGGCACCCAAATGGAAATCAAATTCTGAGGCTGCAATAGAAGTAAATATTCATGCAGATGATTCTTTTTTACCCGAATTAATTCTAAATAAAAAATTTTCTGCTGACAAAGCACCACTATTTTCTTTTGATATTATTCAGCGAAGTAATGGCAATTCCACGTTTATATTTTCATGGAATCATTTGCTGATGGATGGTTATGGTGCGGTTCTATATTTAAAACAATTAAACGGGTCGGGGAAAGAAAAAAGCTTTATTTCCGAAGAAGAAAAAATAACTTTCAATTTTTCATCTTTGAAAGAAGTTGTAAAGGCAAAATCTTTTTTGACAGCATCCTCAAAAAATCCGACTTCAGGTATAAGTCCTAAAACAGATCATGTACAGGTCAATCAAAAAATAAAAGTACTGCGGTTTACAAAAGAAGAAACCGAACAGGCTGATTTGAATGCTCCGAAATTAGGCGCTAAATTTGGGCGTAGTCCTTTTTATTTGGCATGTTCGGCAAGAGGTGTAAAGGAAATATTAAACCGACGAAAATCCTCTGTCAGTAATTTTTGGATACCTGTGCCGCAAAACAAAAGAAAGAAAGGAGCGATGGGGCCGCTTTTAGGAAATCATTTGTCTTTTTTGTTTTACAGGTTAAATGATACCCTGCTTGAATCCATAGAACAAAGTGTTAGATCCATTAATGATCAAATGGTGGAGCAGGTTCGTAAAGGAATACCAAAGTCATATGATGTATTAATGAACTTTCTTAAGAGAATTCCATCTTCTTTGTATTACCAATTAATAAAAGGTCCACAAGGCGGATCACTCTCCGGATTTTTATTTACCGTAGCGGAAGATCATCCCTCTGAACTTTTAAAATTTGCCGGCTTGAATGTATTGGATGCATTTAGTTTACCCCCCAATACATATCCCCCGGGATTAACATTTGCATTTATGCGATTTAAGGAGCGATTACAATTAATGATCTTATATTATGATGAAGTCCTCTCCGAAAAGGAAGTGGAGCACCTTGAAAACCAAATTAAATATGAATTAATTAATGGTAAACCATTAAAAGAATGATGTTCAAGCAGCCTGAAATAGTTATTATAGGTGCCGGAATTTCGGGCTTTGCTGCTGCAATTGCTGCTGCAAAAGAAAATAAAAAAGTACTGTTAGTAGAAAGATCAGATGCTATTGGTGGTAATGCTACAAACAGTAATGTTGGAACAATTTGTGGCGCCTATTATCGTACATTTTCTGAAAGTCCCCGGCTCACGGGTTATAAATTTTCCAAGGATTTTATTCAACAGTTAATTTCTCTTTCGGATAACAAAAAACCGCTTCAATACCATAAAGGCCTGTTTATTTATTCTTACGAATGGTCCATTCTTCAAAAATTTTTAGAAAAAGAACTGATCGATAATGGAGTTGAGATATTGAAAGGTTCTGAAATTATTGATGTAAACACGGAACAAAAATGCATCACACAGTTATCTATAAAAACAACTAAGGAAATAATTGAGATACATCCTCGATCTGTCATTGATTGCAGCGGCAACGGTATTATTTCCCAGCTGGGAAAATTAGAGATGATCAGCTCTTCCGGCTATCAATCAGCCTCGCAAATTTTCAGGGTTCAAAATATAATGTCAGAAAATGAATTTTCCTTAAACATGGCCTTGAAAAAAGCAATGGCCAGTTTAGTGGATGCACATAACTGGCCGCAAAGTTTTGCATCATTGAGTGTTGTTCCCGGATCTTTAAAAAATAATCAGGCCGATCTTAAAATTACATTACCGGAAACAATAACGGATGATAAAGAGGCAAATAAAAAATTAAGTACAAAAGCAAAAGCGTATGTCAGAGAAATATTTCCACCTTTGGCTAATATGGTTGAGAGTTTAAAAAATGCTAGTGTCATCACTATTTTTTCCGAATTAGGAATACGGGTCCAGCAACGATCAAAAGGAAAATACATACTCACCGAAGCGGATGTTTTATCATGTAAAAAATTTAAGAACGGAATTGCATTAGGCACATGGCCCATAGAAGAGTGGGGAAGTGATGGTAAACTTAGCATGGAATATTTTGAACCGGAATGTGCATACATGATCCCTGCCGATTGTTTACTCTCTGACGCGTTGGATAATTTATACTTTGCCGGAAAAAATATTTCAGCAACAACGAAGGCTATTGCAAGTGCAAGAGTGATGGGTACTTGTTTGCAAACAGGATACGCGGCGGGTAAAATTGCAAGTTGCCAAAGTTCTGAAGCGTGTGAAAAAATGATCGTTTCATTAAATAAAGAATTGTTGCTTGAATGAATAATGTATATGACACTTTAGTGAATACAGCTAAAAGGTGGCCTGATCAGATTGCTGTGTTTGATGAATACGGGACGCTCACTTATTCTGAATTATTCAAGCAGGCAGAAAAGCTAAAAAATTATTTGTTGGAACATGGTATTAAAAAAGGAATGGGTATTGGCATCATCACCGGCAATAATCGCTATTTTATTATTTCTTTATATGCAAGCATTGGTTGTAATGCTGTCGCGATGCCTATTTCACATCAACTGAAACCCAAGGAAATTGAAAATTCAATTACAGAGGCAAATCTTCATATAATTATTGCTGATACAGAAGAACTTGCTTTTGCAGGAAATAGTACATCAATTACTCTTTTTGATCAACCGCTTTTTATAAGCAGAACAAAAAAGCTTGTAGAAGATCTTACCGTTAATTTTATTTCAGATGCTGCTTTTATGCGTTTTACCTCTGGTACAACAGGCAAAGCTAAAGGTGTAATTATTTCACACACTTCTGCCTTAGAAAGAGTAGATGCCACAAATGCAGTTCTTCAATTATCGGAAAAAGACAGAGTAATATGGGTTCTTCCTATGGCGTATCATTTTGTTGTATCTATTATTCTGTATATAAAATACGGAGTGGGAATTATCATTAATAATAATTTTCTCGCTGAAAGTATCATTGAAAGCATTAACAAGTACAAAGGCACATTTTTATATGCAGCTCCCATGCATATAAAATTATTGACATCCTTTAAGCCCAATATTGAATTATCAAGCTTAAAAAAAGTTATTTCTACCACCACCGGAATAAGCGCTGACATCTGCAATGCTTTCGAAAAAAAATATAAGCTGCCCGTAAGCCAGGCATATGGAATTATTGAAATTGGATTACCAATAATAAATCTCAAACGTTCAAAAGAATTTCCTGAAGCTGTTGGTTATGCATTACCCGCATACGACATTGCTATTTTAGACAAAGAGTTCAATCCTCTACCTGGTGAACAGATCGGGCTACTGGCAATAAAAGGCCCGGGGATGTTTGATGGCTATTTAAGCCCCCCTGCTTTTAAAAAAGAAATACTAAAAAATGGGTGGTTCATGACAGGAGATTATGCTATTCGAAAAAATGACGGATTGATAATTATTAAAGGCAGAGAAAAGAATGTGATCAATGTTTCGGGCAATAAGGTTTTTCCTGATGAGATAGAAGAAGTGGTCAATACTTATAAAGGAATAAAAAATTCAAAAGCATTTAGTAAAGTGCACCCGTTATTAGGTGAAGTGGTAGGGTTGGAAATTGAAGTAGAAGGCAATATTCAGATTGATACGGAAGCGCTGATCAGTTATTGCAGAAAATTTTTGTCGGGTTTTAAATTGCCACAATACATTACTGTTGTTGATAAAATAGAATTTACCGGAAGTGGAAAAATAAAGCGAACTTGATCGGCAATCATTTCTCATATCTATACACTTCAAAAAAAAACGACCACTTATCAGCGATCCGGCTTTTAGCTTTTTCATCCAAGCTGACGTAAGAATTTTTTTGATAATTCCCGACACTATTTATCTCTTCAGTAAGGAAAGGTCTGGCTTTTTCAAAATCTCCTAAATTCAAATGAGTATATGCTTTCTTAATTTGTTCAATCGGAGAGGATACAAAATCAACATATGACATCTCAAATAATTGGTTCTTCGGAATATTCGGCTTATCACTTAAAAATTTTCTATACATTTTTTCATATGAATAAAGGATGAAATTTTCCATGAATTCATTATCAACTTTGTGAAAGGCAAGTAAGGGGAGGATTTTTTCATATAATTTTTCATTGGATTGATACACTGTATATGGATCTCTGTGTATATGAATAAAACACGCATCCGGATAGATCTCAAGGATTTCTTTCACCCTTCCTGTATTGGCAGGGCTTTTAAGTAAAATGCGCTTACCGGGATATTTATAATTTAATTTTTTTACAAAAAAAGCCAAGCGCTCTTTCCAATGCAAACGAATTCCGGTCTTTCCTTTTTCAAAAGTTACTGTTTCATCAAAAACACGGTATAAATTTTTAGGAAAATGGAACCCATGCACCAATGAAGTGTCGCTTATGTTACCCATGGCAAACTCTTCCTCCTTTGGTTCATTAACACCTGCTTTGACATTATCCTGCGGCCTCGTTTCAGGCAGCCCTAAATTCAAGATCTTTTTTGTGATAATTCCGATGGACAGAAATGTATGAGGGATCACTGCTTCGTGAGTAGAACAAAAAGAAAAATCAGGATCCTTACTTAAAACATTTTGTAAATAAGTAGTTCCGCTCCTGGGATGCCCAATTATAAATATGGGGCGATGAACCTTTGTGTTTTTTATTTTTTTGTTATACCGAAAATATTCATAAAGCTGAAAAGGAATATTTAACAGGATGGTAGCTGTTATAAAAATAATTTTAGGTAAAAACCGGATATCAATCGCAAACTTATTTTTGATCAGTAATCTGATCCACACCGGTAGGCTCATACCCAAAGCGGTATGGCCGGCTAAATTCAAATAATTTTTAATACTGTATTTTATATTCATGTTGATATACTCACTTCAAACAAATTTACACATTTAAACAGCATAGTTTATATATAATACCGGGTGCGAATCCTTTTCGGAATTGAAACCATACTCATTCCCTTTTTTTATATTTGTATTTTATGCAGGATATCTATTAAATTAATGAGCATACAAAAACGCTGTCTACTTCTATTTGTTGTTTTATTGTGCATCCGGGTTGGTTATTCTCAAACCACTACCATAGAAGGTTTTATTAAAGAAACAGGAACAGGTGAATCCATCCCTTTTGTTCATATACTATTTAAAGGCACTCAAGTAGGAACAACCAGTGATACATCGGGTTATTTCGTGGCAACGATCAATAATGAAAATATAAAAGAAGATTCGCTCATCATTTCATCTTTAGGATATACCACTCAAAAGATCGGTTTTAAAAGTAACCAGCGTCAAAAAATAGATGTGGAGTTAAATCCCCAGTTTTATCAATTGCAGGAATTTGTTGTGAGGCCAGGAGAAAATCCTGCATGGAGAATTTTAAGAAGAATAATTGCTAATAAAGAAAAAAATGATCCTGACCAGAAAGTTAACTATTACGCTGAGGAATATTTAAAGATCCGATTTGATTTAAACCATTTTACTGAAAAGATCAAAAAAAATATTCTGGTGCGGCCTTTTGATTTTATCTGGGACAATGTGGATACCACTTCAGACGGGATCGTTTTTTTACCTGTTTTATTGGTAGAAAAAATGGTAGAACATTATTATCAGCGTTCGCCCAAAGAAAAAAAAGATTATGTGAATGCGGTGAACACTACCGGATTGGCTGGCCCCAAGATCATGGAATTTGTGGAAGACCTATACCAGGCCCCAAATTTTTATAATAATTATGTCACCATATTGGATAAAAATTTCCCGGGTCCATTAAATGATAATTATAAAAACAATTACAAGTTTTATTTAACCGATAGTACCGGAACAGGTCCCGACAAGGTTTATAAAATTACTTTTTTGCCGAAACAAAAAAGAGATCTGGCATTTGTTGGGGAAATGCTGATCGATTCCACTGATGCAGCGTTGAAGGAAATTACAGTGAGATTTGACATCATGGCCAATGTAAATTTTGTAAGAAGTTTTTGGATCAATCATAAATATAATAAGGTTGAGGATCAACATTGGATGCTTACAAACTCAGATGTGCTAGGTGATTTCACTGTTATTGAAAACTCATCAGATCTGACAGGTTTTTTTGGTAGAAAAAATTCCAGTTTTATTAATTATCAAATTGATACCATCTTACCAAAAAAAATATTTAAAGGCAGTGCGATCATTGTAGAATCTGATAGTTCAAAGGATAAAACAGAAGACTACTGGATTAAATCAAGGCATTTTGATTTATCTGCCGAAGACAAAGAAATATTTAAAATGGCTGATAGCTTAGAAAATGACCCCCGTTTTATATTGAGAAAAAAAATAATTTTAGGTATTACAAGTGGTTATTACCCAATTGCTGCACTTGATCTTGGAGATTTTTATTCTTTTTACAGTTACAATAATATTGAAAAATCGAGAGTTAAATTAGGTTTCAGAACCAATGAGAACCTTGCTATGCCATTATTCCTTTCAACTTATCTGGCTTATGGTACTTTCGATGAAAAATGGAAATATAAAATACTTACAGAATATAAGTTAGGTAAAACAAAAAAAATAAAAAGTAAACTAGGGATATCTTATCGGGATGATATTGATCAATTAAGCAGAAGTTTTAACAGTATTGCACTGGATCATGTATTGTCATCTTTCATACAGGTGGGGAGTAGCAATGCTTCAAAAAATTATGTACAAGATTTTAACTTTTATATTGAAAATAACTGGACCACCGGATTTGCGACACGTCTGAATTATTTTTATAATGTGATCACACCCGTAAAGGAAGTGATTTTTGAATCGCTTAATGATAGCGGGGGTATTGATAACCCCTTGAGTTATATTACTTCTGGATTAGATCTCACATTCAAATACAGCTGGCAAAATAAAAACGTGAATGGTGATTTTTATAATAAAAGTGATCTGAAAAATACATTTAAAAAATATCCCGACCTCGCTGTTCAATGGAAATGGGCGGATAAAGAATTCGGATCAGCACTCAACTTTCAAAAAATTAAAGTTTCACTTAAACAGCAGATAAGAACGCAAAAGCTAGGTTATTTTAAATATTATTTAGAGGCCGGTAAAACATTTGGTACCGTTCCTTATCCTTTTTTGGATCTTCCTTTTGCAAATCAGCTGGTTATTATGGATGAGTACGCATTTAACCTAATGAATTTCCTTGAATACGCTTCTGATGAATATGTTTCCGTTCATATAGAACAGCATATCGAAGGATTGCTTTTAGACAGGATCCCATTAATCAATAAATTAAAATGGAGGAATTTTCTTTTTGCAAAAGGGTATTTTGGAAATATCAGTTCGAAAAATTATCAATCGAAATATTTATTTCCTGAAAATCTAAACAAGCTGAAAGATCCGTATTATGAAGTAGGATTTGGAATAGAAAACATTTTTAAGATTTCAAGAGTAGATTTTATCTGGAGGCTAACAGATATCTATAACCCTGGTGTTTATTATTTTATAGTGAAACCTTCGTTTAAATTTTCTTTTTAAACTCAATCTGCTTGCTGTGGTGCGATTTCGAAATAGCCAATGCATCGTAAAACTAATTTTGAATATCAAAAAAAAAAGGTATATTTTTGTATAACAATTCATTGACAATCCTGATTAAAATAAACATCATGAAAAAAATTCTTACTTTTTGCTTTCTTTCCTGTTCACTTTTATCTCTGGCTCAGGGGCCGGTAGTGGAAGGAACATATTTACCTGTAAGAGGTACTTCTGTTAAACAGATATGGGATACCTCCAGTGTATTTACTATTCCTACAGGAGGGCCCAATCAGTCTTGGGATTACTCTACCCAATTTAACAATGTAGTCGATACATTTCAGATCAGAACATTTCATCCCAATAGTACTCCTTATAACCAATATTTTCCTGCTGCAACCCATGCATCCTTTTTAAGAACTCCGTTTGATAATGCATCGGATTCATTATATT
The DNA here is from genome assembly GCA_052389695.1 of Bacteroidota bacterium. Taxonomy (GTDB): domain Bacteria; phylum Bacteroidota; class Bacteroidia; order 2-12-FULL-35-15; family 2-12-FULL-35-15; genus 2-12-FULL-35-15. The sequence continues at coordinate 13,121 of JBQTHQ010000021.1, forward strand.
CCTATTTTATTATTGATATGGAAGGCGTTCATAATCTGGGTGGATTTAATATTAAAAAATCGTATGATACTTCTGCAATAATGAACCCTTCAGAATTTATGTTACCATTCAGCTGTTCATATGGTATGTTGAAAAATGACACATCAAAATCAGTTGCTTATGCTAATTTGGGATTGCCGGTTAAGATTAAACAAACCAAGTTTAAGATAATGAATGGTTATGGTTACGGAACATTAAAAACTCCTGTGAATACATTTAATAATACATTACTTGCAAGAGAGGACGTTACTACCAGAGACAGCATTTTTGTTGATTTTACCAGCTCAGGAAATTATACCTATTGGCAAACACAGGTTACTACTATTGTTGCCTATGCATTTATAAGAAACAACACATTTGGTTCATCTTATGTGATGCACCTTACTGCAAATGCTGCAAATACGGTTGTTGATTTTGGCTGGTATGCATTGCCTGTTGATTGCGGTTCTATTTCCGGAACTGTTTATGATTCAATAGGAGGAGGAATTACTACCCAGGGTGAAGCATTGTTGTACAGGGAAAATTCAAATTTTGCAAAAAATGATATTCTCGACAGAACCTTATTGGATGTGAATGGTAATTACTTGTTTGACAGTATTCCTTATGGTGAATACCGCATTGCTATTCGTCCGGATGCAGTTGCATACCCAACTGCATTAACCACTTATTATGGTGATACAACAGACTGGTTAGTTGCTACTCCAATTATCACAGCAGGTGTTCCTGTAAGTTCAGGAAAAGATATTCATTTGCAATATCAGCCGGTTGCACCCGGTATAGGAAATATTAATGGAAATTTATCATTAGATCTTTCTGTCCGTGCCAGTGACCCAATCCCGGGTGTAGATGTGATTGTAAAAAAGAATCCTGGTGGTAATGCTATACAAGAAGTAAAAACTGATCCTTTTGGTGATTTTGCTTTAAATACTGTACCGGATGGTAATTACACCATTTTTGTTGATATCCCCGGTTTACACATGGCAGGCACTTATAATTTTACGATCTCAGGCGGAACACTTTTAAATGCGCTTGACTTTACAGTTGGAACGGATTCCATTCACCCGGATAATCTTATCGTTACAACAATAACAGAACAACGTAGGAATAATGATTTAATGAATGCATATCCTAATCCTTATTCTACAAATACAACCATTAGTATTAATATCACTGAAAAATGTGACTTGCTTCTGGAAGTATATAATGTACTTGGAGAAAAAGTTCAAACTCTGGATAACAGCCAAAAACAATCCGGCACTTATTTTTATAATTTCAATGCCAAAGGTGTTGGCCACTCTTCCGGTATATATTTTATAAAACTTAGTGCGGGAAGCAAAAACAGTGTAATAAAAATCGCTGAGCAATAAAAAAACAAAATAATAAAAAGGAAAGAAAGGGGAGGGGCTAAATGCCCCTTTTTTTATGTTCTAAATTAATTCGAGAAAATAATCAGCTATTTAACCATTTCTCGTAATTTTGATAGCTATCAAAAAAACAATTCAACATTGTAATGCATAAATTTTTATACCGTATCCTTTTTATTGCATTGCTTTTTTCATTTCCGAATAAAGCTCAGTCGCAGATATATAATTTCACAAACTATACTGTTGAAAAAGGTTTATCACAACCTCAAATACTTTCTGTTTTCCAGAATGATGACGGTGTAATGTGGTTTGGAACTAATGGAGGAGGAATTACTAAATATGATGGCAATTCATATGAATATATTACGGATAAAGACAGCCTTGCCGATAATGTGGTTTTTTGTATTGCAAAGTATAAAAACGGTAAGGTGCTCATTGGTACTAATAATGGATTATCTGTTTTTGATCCTTTTGCCCGCGGCTCAAAAAAAATCAAAAATTATACTACTCAAAATGGCTTAAGCCATAACAGGATATTTAGCATTTTCTTTGATGCAAAGGGCAGAGTTTTGTTAGGAACAGGAAAAGGTATTTCTGTTTTTCAAGATTCTGTTTGTTCGGCCTTGAATATTGAGGAAACATTGAACAATGCTTCTGTGTTTACTGTTTTTGAAGACAGCAAACAAAACTTATGGTTCAGTACTTTAGGCAACGGAGCTTTTAAATATAATGGCAAAGAATTACATAATTATACTTCGAAGGATGGCCTGAAAAATAATTTTGTGTATTCGGTATTGGAATATAAGGATAATGAATACTGGTTACTTGCAAATGAAGGTCTGTATGAATTAAATGAGAAAGGAATAAAGTTAATTAACTCAACTCTTTCTACAGATGCTACTTATTATAGTTATTTAAAAGCGAAGGATAACACAATATGGATCGCCAGCAATAAGGGTGTTTTAAAATACAATGGCACAGATTTTCAAAAATTTAATTCCAAAAATGGATTGATAAATGATCATATATGGAAGATAGTTCAGGATAGGGAACAAAATATATGGTTTGCTTCAAAAGACAATGGAGTATCAAAATTAGATGCGGAACGTTTTTATATGTACACTGTTAAAGATGGATTGGTATTTAATGAGATCAATTGCATTCATCAAAGTAAAGATGGTGGCTTTTTGATGGGATCCGATAAAGGACTCAGTATATTTAACGGAGAAACTTTTACTAACTATACCAGTAAACAGGATTGGGTAGGTAATGAGGAAGTGCTTGCAATTACAGAGGATAAAGCGGGGAATTTTCTGATCGGTACCAGCTATGGTTTACTTAAACATAATCCTTCAACAGGTTCCAAAAAATTTGAAAAAATAGAATGTGAGGATAAAGATAAAAAAGGGCTGAATTTTATTTATACTATTTTAATAGATAGCAAAGGAGAAATATGGGTAGGAACAAAAGAAGGTGTAGGGAAAGTAATCGATGGTGTTATAAATGAATTTGATCAGAAAGGTATTTCCAAAGGTTTTGTTTTTAAAATCCATGAAGACAAGAATGGAAATCATTGGTTTTGCGGTGATGAGGGTTTATACATGTTTGATGGATCAGAAGTAAAACATTTTTCTGAAAAAGATGGCTTCATCAGAAAACGTGTTTTAAATATTGTTGATGATGTCTCAGGAAGCTTATGGGTAGCCACCAACTCAGGATTATTTAAATATACTAAAGGGACATTTACCGGGATTACTGAAAAAGAAGGTTTGTTTTCCAAGAATATTTCTTCAATTGCAATTGATAAAAAAGGATTTATCTGGGTGGGTTTTTCTAATGGAGTAGATAAAATTAAACCATTGGATAATGGTACTTATGAAATAAACCATTATGGGATTGAGGATGGTTTTATGGGAAAGGAATCTATTTTTAATTCTATTCTGATCGATAAACAGGAGCGAATCTGGTTTGGCGCTAAAAAAGGATTGGTGGTATATCAACCTGAGCATGACAGGAAAAACACGCTGGAGCCAATCACCCGTTTTAAAAGTATTAATTTATTCTCTCAAAAAACAGATTGGAAATTATTTTCCGATTCTGTTGATCATAATGAACTACCTGTCGGTCTTGAATTATCGCACGACAGAAATTATCTGACCTTTAATTTTATTGGGGTAAGTTTATCCACACCAACAAAAGTGAATTACCGGTTCATGCTTAAAGGCTTGGATAAAGACTGGCTTCCTGAAACCTCAAAAACAGAAGCAGTTTATTCCAATATTCCTCCCGGCAGTTATGAGTTTTTAGTGATGGCAAATAATGGGGAAGGGGTATGGAATAAGGAGCCCGTTTCATTCAAATTTATTGTGCGGCCACCTTTCTGGCAAACCTGGTGGTTTTATTCACTTATCACTTTCATTATTCTTATTGGGATTTTTTCATACATAAAGATTAAAACTGCCAATAAAAAGATCCTCAAACAAAATGAGATAATAGAGGAAAAAAATGATGCCTTGCAACATGCCAATAGTGAAATCGCTGAGAAAAATAAAAATATCACTGATAGTATCAATTATGCAAAGCGGATCCAGGAGGCCATTTTACCTTCTGTTGAATTAATTAAAAAACATCTTCCCAACAGCTTTATTCTGTATAAACCCAAAGATATTGTAGCAGGTGATTTTTATTGGATGGAAGAGCTGGATAATACCATATTCATTGCCGCTGCCGATTGTACAGGACACGGAGTTCCCGGAGCAATGGTGAGTGTGATCTGTAGTAATGCATTGAACCGCTCTGTAAAAGAATTTGGTTTGCGTGAAACCGGAAAAATACTGGATAAGGTGACTGATCTTGTTTTAGAAACATTTGAAAAAAGCAGTTCGGAAGTGTATGATGGAATGGATATTTCTTTTCTCGCCATCAATAAATCAAAAAAACAAATTGAATGGAGTGGCGCTCAAAATCCATTGTGGTATTTTCAGGATGATAAAATAGTTGAGATCAAACCCGATAAACAACCCATCGGGAAATATGAGAATAGAAAAAATTTTACAACACAAAATGTTCCGTATATAGAGAATACAATCTTCTATCTATTTTCGGATGGTCTTGCAGATCAGTTCGGAGGAGCAAAAGGAAAAAAATTTATGTCTAAACAATTCAAAAAAACCTTATCCAATATATACACCTTGTCGATGAAAGAACAGGAGCTGATATTGGAAAAAGCATTTTATAATTGGAAGGGTAATATTGAGCAGGTAGATGATGTAATGGTGATCGGAATAAAAATATAAAATGGAAATTCAGGTAAGAAAAATAAAGAAAGAAGATAATCCCTTTATTGAAAAAATTATAAAAAGCGTTTTTGAAGAACATGGACTCAATAAACCGGGCACAGCTTATTATGATGATTGTCTTAAAATCATGAGTGTATTTTATTCTGTGCCAGGTAGCATATATTATGTGGGAATTGTAAATGAAAAAATAATCGGTGGGGCAGGAGTGTATCCTACAAAAGGTTTACCAAATGGTACTTGTGAACTGATAAAAATGTACCTTCTGCCCGAAGCAAGAGGAAAAGGAGTTGGTAAGGTGCTGGTCAATAAATGTATAGAATTTGCAAAAACCCAAGGGTACAAAAAAATGTATCTTGAAACCATGCCGGAATTTAAAAACGCAGTGCGTATGTATGAAAGATCAGGATTTAGCTTGCTGCCCGGATCATTAGGAAATTCAGGACATTTTACATGCAGCATACACATGATAAAAGAACTTTAGTTAATACTATATGAAAATAGGCGTTTTAAGAGAAGGAAAAATTCCACGTGATAAGAGGGTAGCATTCACTCCCGAACAATGCATATTGATCGAAAAAATATTTCCGGGTACAGAAGTGTTCGTGCAGCCCAGTGACTGGCGCAGTTATACCAATGATGAGTATATTTCCAAAGGTATTAAAATGTCGGAAGATCTGAGCGCCTGCGATATTATAATGGGTATAAAAGAAGTTCCAAAACAAGATCTTATTCCAAATAAAAAATATTTATTTTTTTCGCATACTATCAAGAAACAACCTCATAACAGAGAGTTGCTGAAGGCAATTTTAAAAAATAATATTCAATTGATCGATTATGAATGTCTGACAGATGCTAATTTTCACCGTATCATAGGTTTCGGGCATTATGCCGGTTTGATAGGCGCTTACAATGGTGTTTTAGGTTATGGTAAAAAATATAAATTGTTTGATCTGAAACCTGCACATATTTGCCATGATAAAAAAGAATTAAAAGAAGAACTTAAAAAAATTCATTTAACAAATATTAAAATTATTGTTACCGGAAATGGTCGCGTTGCAAACGGAGCTATTGAACTACTGGGGATGATGGGTATACGCCGGATCACATCCTACGAGTTCATGCATTATTCATTCCGTGAACCAACCTATGTACAGTTACATTCCAATAATTATAATGAAAGACAAGATGGCTTAGCGTGGAATACCGAGGAGTTTTATAAACATCCCGAAAAATTTCGTTCCACATTTCTTAAATATACCAAACATTGTGATCTGTTAATACATTGTTCTTTCTGGGATCCCCGTGCCCCCAAATTATTTACAAAAGCAGAAATGCGTTCTCCCGAATTCAGGGTGAGTGTGATAGCTGATGTTACTTGTGATATGAACGGCTCCATACCATCCACTACAAGGACATCTATTATTGAGGACAAATTTTATGGTTATAATCCTATCACTGAAACTATTGCTGAACCTTTTAGTAATGATACTATTACTGTGATGGCAATAGATAATTTACCTTGTGAATTACCCCGCGATGCCTCAGAGGACTTTGGAAAGGAATTGATCGATAAAGTACTGCCGGCATTATTGGTGGAAGATAAGGATGGATTGATCGAACGGGGTAGTATTACCGAAGACGGCAGATTGATGCCAAGATTTGATTACTTAAGCGATTATGTGAGCAGCTAGCCTGTTATTTACCCTCTTTTTTTATGCAGTACAGGACAAAATTGTTAAGTTTGTTCTTCTTTTAAAAGCATGGAAAAAGCATTGTCTAACAAGTCCCCTTTACTCACCATTTTTTTAACGGTCTTTATTGATATGCTTGGAGTGGGTATTGTTATTCCTGTAATAGGCCCTCTTTTATTAGATCCATCTCACAGCATGCTGCCGATGGATATGAATCCGCATACACGCACCATTTTATTAGGTTTCTTAATCGCATCATTTCCATTGGCACAGTTTTTTGGTGCTCCTATGTTGGGTGCACTTTCCGATCGGCATGGACGAAAAAAAATACTAACAGCTTCTTTGTTTGGAACATTGGTAGGATATATGCTTTTCGCGATTGCTATCCTGCAACAAAATATCTACCTGTTGTTTGCCAGCCGTATTTTAGATGGTTTTACCGGAGGGAATATTTCAATTGTACTTTCCTCTATTTCTGATGTAAGTGATGAGCGATCAAAAGCGAAAAATTTCGGAATGGTAGGCGCGGCCTTTGGTTTGGGTTTTATTTTGGGCCCTTATATAGGAGGTAAATTAGCAGATCATACGCTTGTTTCCTGGTTCAATACCGCTACACCTTTTTGGTTCGCAACGATACTAACGGCGTTGAATTTATTATTCGTATTCATTGCTTTTCCGGAAACACTCAAAGAAAAACGCCATACTGCTATCAGTGTATTTACCGGAATACGTAACATTGGAAGAGCTTTTCAGCTTACACATTTACGAACCATTTTTTTTGTAGTTTTCCTGATCACGTTGGGCTTTAACTTTTTCACACAATTTTTCCAGGTATTTTTAATTAATAAATTCAACTATTCAATATCCCAGATAGCGGACATTTTTGCTTATATCGGTATTTGGATAGTTTTTGCACAAGGCGGTTTACAGCGTCCGATCTCAAAAAAATATCTCCCATTGAATATTTTACAAATATCTGCTGTACTGCTAGGTATCGCTTTACCCATGTTGTTGTTACCGAGCGAACCCATGTATATCTTTTTCGTACTTCCATTTATTGCTATTTTCCAGGGGCTTACGCAACCTAATATTACTTCAGTGGTATCCAGCCAGGCAGGTAAGGATGAGCAAGGGCAAATATTAGGCATCAATCAATCCATACAATCATTAGGAATGGCCATACCGCCAATTATTGCAAGTTATATCAATTCAATAAATATTAATTTGCCGATAATTACTGCGTCTTTTTCCATTATAACAGGGTGGATAGTGTTGATCGTGTTTTTTAAAAAGAAAAAATTACAACATACATTTGAATAATGAAAAAAATATTTTATTTACTAATTCTCATTTCAATCTCATCTTGTGGTGAGAAAAAATCTTCAGATGAAAGAGCATTTAGTCCGGAAGAAATAGCGGCTGAAAGTAAAAAAGCAAATGATTTTTTCGATCGTGTATTTGATGCCGCCGTGGATCGTGATCCTGTACGTCAATCGTATTTAGGAATTAAAAAGGATTATAGTAAATGGACGGACATCAGCGATGCACATGCTCAAAAAGAACTGGAGATCACAAAAGCTGAATTAGATTCGCTTCACAAAAATTTTGATGTTGAAAAGTTGGATGAACAAACCAGGATCAGTTATCGCTTATTTGAAAAAGAGTGTAAAGAAAAGATAGATAATTTTAAATGGCGTTTCCATAATTATCCTGTTAATCAAATGGATGGACTGCATACCAGTGCCCCTGCTTTTTTAATTAATATACATACCATAACAAATAAGCAAGATGCTGAAGCATATATTTCAAGACTTTCAGGAATTATAGATTTATTTGACCAATTAATAACAAACTTGAAAATTCGTGAAGAGAAAAATATCATTCCTCCCAAGTTTGTATTTCCTTATGTGATCAATGATTGTAAAAATATGTTGAGTGGTGCCCCATTTGAAAAAGAAAAACCGGCAAATGCTTTGTTGGAGGATATTACAAACAAGGTAAATTCATTGACTGATATTGATGACGCTTCTAAAAAGGATCTTATAATAAAAGCATCTTCTGCCTTAATAACTTCAGTAAAGCCCGCGTATGAAAAGTTTATGGCGTATTGGAATGAGCTTGAAAAAAAAGCAACAATAGATGATGGTGCATGGAAACTTCCTGACGGTAATGCCTTTTATGATGCGGCTTTAAAACAAACTACTACTACCAATTTAACTGCCGATGAAATTCATGAAATTGGTTTAAAAGAAGTAGCTCGCATACATGGAGAAATGAAAGAGATCATGAAAAAGGTAAATTTTAAAAACGATAACCTTCAGGATTTTTTTACATTCATGCGTACTGATAAGCAGTTTTATTATCCCGACACTCCTGAAGGAAAAGAAGCATATCGTGTAAAAGCTGTCAGGATCATTGACGATATGAAAAAAGAGCTGGACAAATTATTTTTAACTAAACCTAAAGCGGACATAGAAGTAAAAGCCGTTGAGCCATTCCGCGAAAAGTCAGCAGGCGGAGCATTTTATGAAGAACCAGCTTTGGACGGTTCTCGTCCCGGGCGATATTATATTAATTTATACAATATGGCCAACCAGGATATGTATCAAATGGAGGCATTGGCTTATCATGAAGGCATTCCCGGCCACCACATGCAAATTGCTATTGCACAGGAATTAACTACTGTTCCTAAATTTCGAAAACATGGAGGAAACACAGCATATGTAGAAGGCTGGGCATTATACTCAGAACGTGTTCCCAAAGAAATAGGTTTTTATTCAGATCCGTATTCAGATTTTGGCAGACTTGCAATGGAATTATTTAGAGCTGCCCGCTTAGTAGTAGATACAGGGATCCATAGAAAAAAATGGACAAGAGAATATGCATTGAACTATTTTAATGAAAACAATTCCAATCCTATTGGTGATAACAAAAAAGAAATTGATCGTTATATCGTTTGGCCATCACAGGCAACAGGTTATAAGATAGGAATGAATAAGATCATTGAGCTTCGGGAAAGTGCCAAAACAAAATTAAATGATAAATTTGATATTCGTGAATTCCATGATGTAGTATTGACTTCGGGTCCTGTACCACTTGATATTTTAGAAGAGATGGTAAATATTTGGGTAGAAAAAAAATTAAAGATTTAAAATAATTAATTATAACATGGCAAAAAAATCAAAATCACTGCTTACAAAAAATTCGATAGAATTTTTGGAGAATTATTTAAATACTGCATCACCAACAGGTTTTGAAAGTGAAGGGCAAAAAGTATGGCTCAATTATATAAAATCTTATACGGATGATCATTTTGTAGATAATTATGGAACAGCTGTTGCTGTGATCAATCCCAAAGCAAGTTTTAAAGTAGTGATTGAAGCACATGCGGATGAAATATCCTGGTTTGTAAATTACATTACCAGTGATGGTTTTATTTATGTGCGCAGAAATGGCGGTAGCGATCACCAGATAGCTCCCTCCAAGCGGGTAAATATACATACCGATAAAGGTATTGTAAAAGCAGTGTTTGGTTGGCCTGCCATTCATGTACGTGATACCGCAAGGGAAGAACCACCAACATTAAAAAATATTTTTTTGGATTGTGGCTGTAATACAAAAAAAGAAGTGGAAGCTTTAGGGGTTCATGTAGGTTGTGTGATCACTTATGAAGATGAGTTTACAATAATGAATGATCGTTATTATGTGGGCCGTGCATTGGATAACCGAATTGGAGGTTTTATGATCGCTGAAGTAGCACGTTTATTAAAAGAATCTAAAGTAAAACTGCCTTTTGGATTATACATTACAAATTCTGTGCAGGAGGAAGTGGGATTACGTGGCGCTGAAATGATCACGCAAACTATTAGACCCGATGTAGCCATCATTACCGATGTATGCCATGACACACAATCTCCGATGATGAATAAAATTACCAGTGGCGATCTCTCCTGCGGTAAGGGGCCTGTGGTCACTTACGGCCCTGCAGTACAAAATAATTTATTGAAATTGATCATTGATTCGGCAAATAAAAATAAAATTCCATTTCAACGTGCCGCAGTATCACGTGCAACAGGTACAGATACGGATGCTTTTGCTTATTCAGTAGGCGGGGTTCCGTCCGCATTGATCTCATTGCCGTTACGGTATATGCATACTACTGTTGAAAGTGTACACAAGGATGATGTGGAAAATGTGATCAAACTGATTTATGAATCATTGAAGACAATTAAAAATAATCACGATTTCAAGTACATCAAAAAATAAGGTAATTCAGTAAACGGGACTTTATTTTTAAATGATGAAACTTTAGTTTAGCTTTGTTATATACTATTATAAATAAAGATGACTAAAAAAAACAGCTTGTATTTTTCAGGAATAACATTAACACTTGTCTTATTTGCATGTGGTGATACTAATCCTGATAAAGAAGTGGTTGCAGTTACAAGTGATACAGTAGCTGCTGTTTCAACTCCCTCCGTTTCCTCCGGAAAGTACGATCTGGTCATAAGTGATATACCATTCCCTTTTGAAATACTGGATAATTTATATTTGAAAAATGCCCCCTTCAATCAAACTATAATGAATCCTGTATCCAATGCTTCAAAATATAATCAATACAATTCAAAAGCATTGAACCTTGGAATATATGGCGCCGATCTTGCTTATGCTGTTACTTATGAGCAATTTCAGCAAATAGGTTCGTATGTAAAAACAACCAAAAAGCTGGCTGAAGAATTGAATATTCCTTTTGCTTTTAACCAGGATATGATGGATAAGTATGAGAAGTTTAAAGACAATAAGGATTCATTGACACGTGCTGTTTGTGACTCTTACACAGAAGTAGACAGGGCATTAAAAAACAATGAACAGGTAGGTCTGGCAGCTTTAGTGGTTACAGGCAGCTGGCTGGAGGGTTTGTATTTATCAGCTAAAACATTTGTCAATGCTCCTAAAACTCCGGAGAATGCTGACCTATACAAAGTTATCAGTGAACAAAAGCAAAGCTTGAATATTGTTATAAAATTGTTGGATGAGTATAAACAGGATACTTTTTTTGCAAGCATTATTAATGAACTGAATATTATCACTTCAGAGTACAATAGTGTTTCAAAAAAGAAAGTACTTAATGAGGAACAGTTAAAAGTGATCACACAAAAAGTGGAAAAATTACGAAACAGGATAGTCGAAGGATTGTAAATTTTGCTGTAAAAATTAAAGAGCGACATGGTTTAAAACTATTGTCGCTTTTTGTTTTAAAAATGATTATTTTAGTGAAAATTTAGATGTAATGCATGGCGGCAATATTAGGTTCAATACTCAAACATACATTTGAACTTCGGGAGCGGATGCCCAAAATACGCAGGGTAAATGGGTATAAACAACAGGTTAAAGTATTAAAAAAATTGCTTACTAAAGCTGAGTTTACTGCTTTTGGGGAACATTATAATTTTTCAAAAATTGCAAGTGAACAGGATCTGGTTGCGGCTTTTCAAAGTACAGTTCATACCCATGATTATAATTCCATGTTCAAAAAATGGTGGCACCGTGCAGTAGAAGGGGAAATAAATGTATGTTGGCCCGGACGAATAAAATATTTTGCATTAAGTTCAGGAACATCGGAAGCGGCCAGTAAATACATTCCTGTTACAGGAGATATGTTACGAGCCATAAAAAAGTCGAACATACGCCAAATGGTTAAACAGGGGCAGTTTGATTTCCCTAAAGAACATTTTCAACGAGGGGTGTTAATGCTTGGCGGCAGTACACATTTACATTATAATGGTACTTATTTTGAAGGTGATCTAAGCGGTATCCAGGCAAAAAATATTCCGTTTTATTTTCAACATTTTTATAAACCCGGGAAACGCATTTCAAAAGAACGGGATTGGGAAACTAAGTTGGAAGAAATCACGAAGAATGCCAAGAACTGGGATATAGCTATTGTTGTTGGTGTTCCGGCCTGGGTTCAGATTCTATTTGAAAAAATTATTGCCGAATATAAAGTAAAAACTATTCATGATATATGGCCGAACCTGTTATTATACGCTCATGGCGGAGTTTCTATTGCTCCTTATAAAAAAGGTTTTGAAAAATTATTAGGTAAACCTATTATGTTTTTTGATACCTATTTAGCATCCGAAGGTTTTATTGCTTACCAGGACCGACAAGGAACGGATTCCTGCAGAATGGTACTTGACAACGGAATATTTTTCGAGTTTGTCCCCTTCACAGAAAAGAATTTTGATGCTGAAGGAACCATTGTTGAAAATCCGGAAGTATACCATATAGGGCAGGTACAAGAAGGTGTTGAATATGCATTGTTACTATCTACTTGTGCCGGAGCATGGCGTTATTTAATAGGTGATGTGATAAAATTTACTTCACTGGAACGGTATGAAATTGTAATTACCGGGCGTACAAAACATTTTTTGAGTTTATGTGGAGAGCACCTTTCACAGGAAAACATGAACCGCGCAATTGAAATAGTTTCCGCTGAGCTGAATATTTATATTAAAGAGTTTACCGTTGCCGGAATTAATTATGAAACCTTATTTGCTCATCACTGGTTCATTGGTACTGATGATAAGGTGGATGGCGCGGTGCTGAGCAAACGCATTGACGAAATTTTAAAAGAACTAAATGATGATTATCGTGTAGAACGCATTGCTGCTTTAAAAGCTGTAATTGTAGACGTGTTGCCTTCACAAATATTTTATGATTACATGGAATCGAAAGGGAAAATTGGCAATGCGTTTAAATTTCCACGTGTATTAAAACACAAACAACGAAAAGACTGGGAGCAGTTTTTAAAGGATCATCCTAAAAAATAGCGAATGATATTAAGTTTGATCTATCAGGCCATAATTATTGTTTTGCTTCTTACCATGTCTTTCGGACCCGGTTTTTTCGCCCTAATTAATACAGGTATCAAATATGGTTATAAACCGGGAGCTTTTCTGGCCATTGGCATTGTAGCAAGTGATCTTTTTTTATGTATGCTTGTTTGTTTATTAGTGTATTTTGGTGCGATCAACCTTTTACATTCCGAAAAAGCACAAGCTTTCTCTGCTATCATAGGTGGGATCATATTAATTGTATTTGGAGCTTTTTATTTTCAAAAACATGTTACAAAATCGGAAACAAGTATTGATATTGGTTTCCAGGCCCCGCATCCTTCATTAATGATATTGAAAGGGTTTTTGTTAAATATGTTTAACCCTGTTGTGTGGTTGTTGTGGCTCGGAAACGTAACAGCAATAGGCAAAACATTGGAATATTCATTCCTGAAAATGCTGATCTTTTTTTCAATGATCCTGATGGTTACGTTGCTTGTAGAAATTTCAAAGGTATATCTTGCTGAAAAGATCAAAGCTTATCTTACCGATAGGCTGATGACCCTGGTGAATTATATTACGGGAACAGCGTTGGTTAGTTTTGGTCTGTGGTTGATCTATAAGCATTATTTTATATAAGCATTTTCTTACTACTTCTCCAATATCCCTTTAATATTGGGTTTAAAGTAAAGATTACTTTTCAGGATCTTACCATCCTCACGGAAAATAGGCTGTCCGTTCTCATCCAACTTGCTCATATTGCTGCGTTGGATCTCATCAAATACTTCTTCAATTTTATGTTGCAGGCCGTGGCGTAAAATGGTTCCGAATAAAATATATAATTGATCACCCAATGCATCCGCAATTTCAACCAGGTCGCCATTTTTTGCGGCTTCTAAATATTCTTCGTTCTCTTCTTTGATCAGATTATAGCGAAGCATGTATTCACTTTCATCCACTTTGGCGGTTGGGGTATAGCGATTTCCAATTTTAAAAACATCATGAAATTTTTCCACGTATTTTATTTTATGGATCAATGTGCCGGTAATTGTTGTGTTGTTTTCCATAGTTTAATATTAAATTAGGTGTATTGCCCGCAAGGTCTCGACAGGCTCCCGAAGGAGTTCTTCGGAGAGCCTGACAACGCGCTTAGCATTTAACTTGCCGAAATGTGTGCCTGAGGCTATTTCTTTTTCTTCGCCTTATACTGCGCATTCAAGCCTTCTACGATCTCATTGGTGATATCAAGACTATCATTCGCTAATAACACAATACCACCCGGACCTTCTGTATACGTTAAGATATAATTGTATTGCCCTGTCTTATTATATTCTTTCACATAATCCACTACTTCTTTGCGCACTTCTTCATTGCTTTTTTGAAATTCGTCTGCAAGGTCCTGCAATTGCGCTTCCAGTTTATCTATTTCCAGTTTGTCTTTTTGCAATGCTTCTTCTGCTTCCCTGGTTTGGTTTTCGGACAATAATCCCTGGCTGGCTTTTTGTTGCAGCTCAGTATATTTTTGTTGAAACTCCTGCCCTTTTTTCTGATACACACTTTCCAATCGTTGTTGCTTTGTCTGTGCAGAAGCTACCAGGTCTTTTACAAAATCATACTTGTCATTCAGCATATCACTGTTGATGTATACGATCTTGGACGCTTTAATTTCTTTAGGCGACATTACAGGAGGTATAACAACGGTTGTTGAATCGGTTGTGTTTTCAGTTATTTGGCAATTGTTCTTGCATGAAAAATGCAGATAATACAAAACGGCTACTGCTATCAATAGTGCTATATTCAGGATCAGGGATAAATTCTTATTCATTTTTTGAAATTTAGTTATTCTATTGTCTGTTTTAATTTAGTTGGTAAATAAGAAAAGAAAGTATCACCACGTAAACCTAAACGTAATGTTTCCAATGGAATTACATCATCATAAGAAATATTTCCCAAGTTGGCATTTGCACCAAGTAATTTTAAGAACCATACCTGTTGTGCCTTTTGAGGGGCTTCCCATAAAATAGCATCTTTATCTACCTTCGCTAAAATTTTATTGATCAGTAAGGTATGAGCAGTTCCATTGGCACGGTAAATACCTACGTTACCACTTTCACGTGCTTCAGCAATTACTTTCCAGGAACCGGCTTCCAGTTCCTTATTCATCATGGAGGTCCATTTGGCAGGATGAATGATAATACCTGCTTCTTTGGAACCTACTTCAGAAAGCACGGTGAAATTTTTAGCAAGTGTACGGATGTATTCGCATTTTTTTTCATGGGTCATAACAATAGAGCCATCCGATACTTCAACACAATCCAGTTTCAGTCTGTCCATTAATTTTAAATAATCATTGAACATGCCACGCGCAATAAATGCTTCAAATAATGTCCCTCCTAAATAAACTTTAAGGTTCGCTTCTTTATATAATTTTATTTTTTGCTCGATGTTATTGGTAAGGTAGGATGTTCCGAAACCAAGTTTAACCAGATCGGTAAGCTGAGCGTTAGCAGATAAAAAATCTTCTACCTGGCGAACACTCAGGCCTTTATCCATCATCATGGTTATGCCTTTCTGACGAGGTTTTTCAGGGCGTTCAGGTATGTGGGGTAATGTGAAATTCATATTATCTACTAATTACTAATCTATACTAATATACTAATCTGTGTTTGCTAAATTGTTTTTCTTCTTGCTTACTGTATCCCCTTACAACTCACCATCTCACAAGCTTCCCACAAGGGAGACAAGTGTCTACTTTTTGTATGATTCGATCAGTTCAGTAATACTGGTGTTTTCTTTTAACTGCGGAATGTATTCGAACAGCTCATTGTGTTTTTCGTAATTCAATTTCAATGCGCTTTGCAAAAAGCTCAATGCTTCCTGTTTTTGCCCGATGCTCATTAAGCATGCAGCTATGCGATAAAGTAATTCTGCATTTTGCGGATGATGTTTAATTCCTTCCGCCAATATTTCCAAGGAGCCGTTTTTGTTTTCCTGTTCAAATAATAAATTGGCATAATCCAGCCATATTTCCGCGTTGTTGGGATCCAGTTCAATTACTTTTTTAAATGATTCTTCTGCATCTTCATAGAATTGCATTTTTTGCTGTAATTCACCATAAATGTACCAGTATTCAGAATTATCTTTTTCCAGCTCTACAGCTTTTTTAACATAATGAATGCCTTCACTGGTGCGGTTTTGAGCATCCAGTATGATCCCGATACCCAGCCATGCATCCGCTAATTGAGGTGCAAGTTTAATGGCTTTATTGTAGTATACCAGTGCATGTTCAAGATCTTCTTTTTTCTCATAACACTCACCAATGTAATAGAAAGTGATGGCATCCGGATCTTCAAATTTTAATGTCTCTTTATAAACTTCAATGGCTTCATCCAGCTTATTAAGATTGGCCAATGAGTTGGCTTTATTAAAATAGGCGGAAGCAAAATCATCCTGAATGACAATGGCATAATCATATGCTTCAATGGCTTTTTCAAACATTCCCAAGCGGTTATAAGCAACGCCCAGGTTGAACCATGCGGTGCCGGCATACGGATGTTTGTCGACAAAATCAGTATAATATTTTACACTTTCTTCGGATTGTCCGTTCAGCTCATAACAAAAAGCAAGCTCATATAAAGCCGCTTCATTCCCCGGATTTTCAGCGATCGCTTTTTGCAGATAAAAAATAGCATCATCAAACTTCCCTGTATTTTCAAATTCAAATGCCATGGCCAGATAGATCTCATCGATCTCTTCAGAGTTTTCAGCCGCTTTTTTATAATTTTCTATGGCCTGCTCAGTAAGACCCATTTGGCTGTAAATAGAACCTTTGGTCATGTACAGCTCAGGGTTGGAAGGTTCCATACTTTCCACAAAAGAAAGGATCTCCAATGCTTTCTGGCTTTGGTTGGTGGATGCAAAAATTTGCGCTTTTCGTAAAAAGAAAATAGTGGAAAAAGGATATTGGCCTATTGCAAACTCAATCGCCTGTAATGATTTTTTTGCGTTATTCTTTTCAATATAATATTCAACGATCTCTTCCAGTTCATCCGCATCAAAAAAATAATTTTTACTGTTATTGATCATTTCTTCGAAACGATCGACCAATATTAACAAATGCTCGGCTCCTTTACCCTCGTTTTCTCCGAATTCTTCACTGTTCATCGATTCTGATTTTAATTTATATAATACCAAAAACAATTTACGAAATATAATTGCTTTTTTAAAATTTAAGCGAAAGTAATAAAAAATAGTTAGGACTAACGTATTGTTTTTTAACAGGATCAGATAGATTGTTGAGAATTAATTATTTCAAAATATCCTTTAAAAATGTATCTTTGTTGTCCTAAAATTTTAAGGAAATATTTAACCGACAGACCTTATAGCATATGACCTTAATTAAATCAATTTCAGGCATTAGAGGTACAATTGGAGGCAAGCCCGGCGAGGGTTTAAGCCCTTTGGATGTGGTAAAGTTCACATCCGCCTACGCAGCCTGGATTGCGGGAAATTCTAAAAGCAAAAAAATAAAGATAGTTGTTGGCCGTGATGCCCGTATTTCGGGTGAAATGGTGAATAACCTGGTGTTGGGAACATTGCAGGGTATGGGTGTAAATGTAGTGGATATAGGGCTTTCAACTACGCCAACGGTGGAGATTGCGGTTCCGGAAGAAAAAGCGGATGGCGGGATCATTTTGACCGCCAGTCATAATCCTAAACAATGGAACGCCTTAAAACTCCTAAATGATAAAGGAGAATTTATCAATGAACAGGATGGAGCGGATGTATTGGAAATAGCAGAAAAAAAGAAATATATGTTTGCCGATGTAAATTCATTGGGCAAAGTCACTAAAAGTGACACGTATTTTAAAAAACACATTGATAAGATCCTGGCGCTTTCATTGGTGGATGTTCCGGCTATCAAAGCCGCTAAATTTAAAGTAGTGATCGATTGTGTTAACTCAACAGGAGGCCTCGTGTTGCCACAATTGCTGGAAGCGCTGGGTGTTGAAAATGTAGTGAAATTATATTGTGACCCTACGGGTGAATTTCCGCACAATCCGGAACCTTTGCCTGAAAATTTAAGAGATATTTCCAAACTTGTAAAAAAAGAAAAAGCGCATCTAGGTATTGTTGTTGATCCGGATGTTGACCGCTTAGCCCTTGTTTGTGAAGATGGCGAAATGTTTGGTGAAGAATACACTTTGGTGGCTGTTGCAGAATATGTATTAAATAAACGTACTCCCGCAGAAAAAGCATCCGGTAAAAAAAGCAATACGGTTTCTAATTTATCATCTACTCGTGCTTTACGTGATGTCACCGAAAAACACAGTGGCACATACACTGCTTCAGCAGTAGGTGAAGTGAATGTAGTAAAGATGATGAAAGAAACAAAGGCAGTGATAGGAGGGGAAGGCAATGGAGGAATTATTTTACCGGAGTTGCATTACGGACGTGATGCATTGGTGGGAATTGCTTTGTTCTTATCACATCTGGCAAAATTTGGAAAAAGTTGTTCGATGTTACGTGCTACTTATCCGGATTATCACATCTCCAAAAATAAAATTGAATTAACTCCCGAGATCAGTGTCGATAAGATCCTGGAAAGTATTCAGGAAAAATATAAAAAACAACCGATCAATACGGTGGATGGTGTTAAAATTGAATTTGGCAAAGAATGGGTGCACTTGCGCAGATCAAATACAGAGCCGATCATACGGATATATTCTGAAAGTGAAAGCGAAACAACTGCCGATAATCTTGCAAAAAAAATAATGACAGATATTCGTGATTTTATAAAAACACAACAAATTGCAGAGTACAAATAACGAATATATACGAATTTACGAACCTGGGGTATCTACTAAATTACCAATTGATACCAATATACCAATCTGTGGTTTAGATTTGTAACCCAGATAGGTATCGATAGCAACAATAATTAGTACATTAGTATAGATTAGTATTTTAGTAGATTATGAAAGTATATTTAGATAACGCCGCTACCACCGCTTTAGATAAAGAAGTATTGGATGAAATGCTTCCTTATATGATGGATCATTTTGGAAATCCTTCCTCCATTCATTCCTTTGGAAGAAAAACGCGTGCAGCCATTGAAGGTGCGCGCAAAAAAGTTTCCAAGATCCTGAATGTTTCTCCTTCTGAGATCTTTTTTACATCCGGTGGAACTGAAGCCGACAATATGGCGATCCGTTGCAGTATCAATGATCTGGGGATCAAACATGCCATTACTTCTAAAATTGAGCATCATGCAGTGTTACACATATTGGAAGCATTGGAACAGGAAGGCAGGATAAAATTAAGCTTTGTGAATTTAACCCCAATAGGTCATATTGATCTGAAAGACCTGGAAGAATTATTAAAAACAAATGAACGTACGTTCGTTTCTTTAATGCATGCCAATAATGAGATCGGGAACTTGCTTCCTATAAAAGAAGTAGGTGAGATCTGCGAGAAATATAATGCAATTTTTCATTCGGATACGGTACAAACGATGGGGCATTATGCAATGGATCTTCAACAATTAAAAGTTCATTTTGTTACTTGTGGAGCACATAAATTTCATGGGCCAAAAGGTGTTGGGTTTTTATATGTGAATGGAGCAATTAAAATAAATCCACTGATCTATGGGGGGGCACAGGAGCGCAACATGCGTGGTGGGACCGAAAATTTATATGGTATCATTGGACTGGCAAAAGCATTGGAAATTGCCACCCGTGATATGGAAGCGCATCAAAAATACATTACCGGAATAAAAAATTACATGATCGAACAATTAAAAGCTGCGATCCCGGGTGTTGAATTTAACGGCGCCTGCAATGAGAATTGCTTATACACTGTATTGAATGTGCGTTTTCCCCATACCGAAAATGCGGAGATGCTCCTATTTAACCTGGATATTGCTGGTATTGCAGCATCCGGTGGGAGCGCTTGTACCAGCGGAAGTGATCAGGGTTCGCATGTATTAAAAGGTATTGGATCAGATATTACCCGTCCTGCTGTTCGTTTTTCTTTCAGTAAACATACTACCAAAGAAGAAGTGGATTATACAGTTGCTAAGCTCAAAGAATTGTTTGGAATTAAGGTTGCTGTGAAAAATTAATTTTTCTTTTTGTATTTTCAAATACATTCTTGGAATTCGAATTCCAAGAATCAATTCATTGATTTTTATTTATCTGAGAATTAATTTGAGAATTTCATTTCAATCATTACATTTGAAATCTACTAACCCCAAAAAGAATAAGATGCTGCGAAAATTACTTGTCATTTCCTTTTTTGTGATGAGTTTCTATCGGATAGAAGCTCAAATTACGATCACAAGTTCAGACATGCCCAACGTAAACGATACGGTGCGTCTTAGTATTATACAAACATTGCAGGGCTTTGACCAAAACCTGACAGGAGCTAATTATAGCTGGGATTATAGCTTTCTTGCCACTGATTCACAACGTGTAGAGAGATTTGTTTCGCCCGCATCCACAGGTTATCCTTTTGTAGGTTTCCTTTCCACGTATGCAAAAACCAATCATAATCCTGATTTACTCCCTTTTGCCTTATTGGGTACTACGCCAACGAACGTGTATGATTTTTATAGGAAGCAGGCCTCTTCACTAACCATAACCATACAAGGAGTAACCACCGCAGGAACAGCCTTGCCCATACTTCTTTCCCCTGCTGATGTTATTTATAGATTTCCTTTGCAATATGGAAATAAGGATTCTTCTAATTCGGGTTATGCCAATGCAGTTCCCGGGCTCGGTTATTTTGCGAAGAAACAAAAACGGGTAAACACAGTGGATGGATGGGGAATGCTTATAACACCTAATAAAACATTCAGCACGTTAAGAGTAAAATCAGTGATTACTGTTACGGATTCTATTTATTTTGATTCACTTGGTTTTGGTATTAATATACCACTCCCTACTGTATATGAATTTAAATGGCTGGCGGAAGGGCGTAAACTTCCTGTGCTTGAAATCAATGCGCTTGGAACGTTTGTAGGATCGGGACTTACAGTTACTAATGTAATGTTCCAGGATAGTACAGGAGTTGGATCAACAGATGATATTATAGTTAATTTGAATATTCCTAACGGTTTTACTCCTGATGGTGATGGTGTAAATGATCATTGGAATATTCGTGCGCTTGATGAACATACAAAATGTAAAGTGGAAGTGTTTAATCAGTGGGGATCAATAATATTTAGTTCAACGGGTTACAATTCTCCCTGGGATGGAACCTATAATGGGCAACCGGTTGAAGCAGGAACTTATTACTACAATATAGATCTCAATAATGGTTACGATGTATACAATGGTGCAATTACAATCATTAAATGAAGAATTAGGAATGATGGAAGAACGGGATAGTAGAAATTTTATTAAAATTTCAACATTTCTATTATTCCAATAAAAACGGATTTCAATAAATTAACGAAATTATATTCAGATGAAAAAAATACTTATCGCATTTTTGGTTGTTATACACACATTGGCTACTGCACAGCAATTACCGGAGTTTAGCATGTATCTTCAAAATGAATATCTTCTTAATCCCGCAATTGCAGGAACTAAAGATTATGCTCCCGCTATAGTTTCACATCGCAGCCAATGGCTTAATTTCAGGGATGCACCAACAACACAAATTGGAAGTATTCACGGCCCGTTAAACCAAAGAGTTGGCCTTGGGCTTTCATTACTTAATCATGAAACAGGGCCTACAGTTACTATGTCTGCACAGCTTTCATATGCTTATCGATTGAAGTTAACAGATAAAATAAAACTTTCTTTTGGTATAGCCCCAACGGTTATACAGCATTACCTTAACAAGAATAAAATAAAACTGGAAGAGCAGAATGATAATACATTTAACAGGATCAGCGGGAAAACCCTGGTAGCAGATGTAAATGCAGGAGTGTATGTGTACAGTGATAATTATTATGTAGGAGTTGCTGTTCCACAATTGATGGAAAATAAACTCCGAATGGGCGATGCTTTATTCAAAGAACATTTAAAAAGACATTATTTACTTCATGCGGGATATGATCATTCGTTGAATGAAAAATATGTGCTGTCGCCCTCTCTGCTTTTTAAATTAATTGAAAACGGTTCGCCGGCGCAGATCGATATAAATGTAAAAGCAACCTATAATAAATTGATCTGGGCAGGGCTTTCGTACCGGTTTTCTACCGCCGGTTATTTTAATGAAGCGGCAATTGCTTTCCTTGGAGTTTCAAAAGCTAATTTTTCTTTTGGATATTCTTATGATTATAGCTTTGCTTCTGTTGGAGTGCATAGCAATGGTTCACACGAATTATTTATTTCGTATCGCATCCCTCTGAAAAAAGAAAATACAGAGTCGCGAATGTAAGAAGGAAATTATTGGATCAGAATTTTTTTCTGGATCGCTTTTTTCTTTGCATTGAGAACCAGGGAATAAATTCCCGGTTGTAACTGATCTGTAAGGTCAATGGCTGTTAGTG
Source organism: Bacteroidota bacterium (assembly GCA_052389695.1). Lineage (GTDB taxonomy): Bacteria > Bacteroidota > Bacteroidia > 2-12-FULL-35-15 > 2-12-FULL-35-15 > 2-12-FULL-35-15. The sequence goes on from JBQTHQ010000021.1 coordinate 35,852, forward strand.
AAGGCCCTTCCTGTTGGATCATACTTTTTGTGTAAACGATCTGCCCCAGGGAATTATAAATACTTAAAAACATTTCTTCACCTTCTACACCGTTCATATTTAAATACAATACATTGCTTACAATAGGGTCTGAAAAAATATTCATTTCGGTAGAGGTTTTAAAATTAACAGGAGCCAATACGGAGTATTCATAATCCCCGTTATAATCTGTTTGTTTTAAGCGGTAATAGGAAATTCCGGGATATGGACTGTCATCAACAGTGATATAGTGCAATGTAGTATTACTATTTCCTGCGCCATTCACAATAGCTACTTCCAAAAAAGTAATTCCATCTTTTGTTTTTTCAATTGTAAAAAAATCATTGTTGATCTCCGTTTCCGTGATCCATTTCAGTTCCACGCAGTTTTTTTTAGCCTTGGCAGTAAAAGAAATTAATTCTATAGGTAGTGTGTAACAATCAACTATAGAAGCATTGGGAACAGTGGTGTTGGATATACTAAAACCCGCAGCTCCTGCGGTTCCGGACGCTCCTGTAGAACCTGCAGAACCTGCAGAACCTACTCCTCCATTACTGGCATTTCCAACACAGGCACCATTAGAACCTTTTGAACCTGCGGCTCCAGCAGCTCCAGCAGTACCTCCGGCGCCTCCTGTGCCAAAAGATCCGGCAGTTACTGTTCCTGTTCCGGAATATGTATTTGTTATACCGCCCATTCTGATTATTCCTCCTGTACCACCGCCACCACCGCCTGATCCATCCCCACCATTTCCACCATCGCCGCTGCCACCGCCACCTCCGGCGCTCATATCATTGCTGCCGCTGCAATCAGAATCTCCGCCATTACCACCTGCACCACCGTTACCGCCTGCACCACCTGTGCCGGTACCACCTGTGCCGGCAGTGGCATTTGCTGTAATAGAACCTGCTCCTGTGATAGCATTGGCAAAAACAACAATAATACCTCCACCCGTTCCACCATTTCCACCGTCACTGTTTGCAGTTGCATTAGCGCCATCATCACCTCGATCTCCCGGATGTCCTGTCCAGGTGGTATTGGCGCCACCGCCGCCGCCACCGCCACCGCCACCACCTCCGTTGCCTGCTTTTCCTCCTCCGCCACCGGAGCCCATAATGTATTTGGTATCAGCGATTGAATTATTTGCTCCTGCACCACCGCCATTTGCAGCTCCTCCTGTAGGACCATTGCCTACAGATCCTGAACCACCTACTCCGCCTGCACCTGCCTGAATACTGCCCTTTCCACCATTACCGCCATTACAATCTCCTCCGCCGGATCCGCCGCCGCCGCCCGCTCCGCCACCTGCATCTCCGGCATCCGCTCCATTTTTTCCTGCACCACAACTTCCATTTACTCCGCTGGCACCTCTTGCTACACCATTTGATCCTGTTCCCCCTGATGTATTTCCTGCACCTCCCGTAAAACCAAGTCCATTAACATTTATAGAACCTGAAATATCTGCCGTTCCCGTCGCATAAAACCAAATGATACCACCAGTAGTTCCATTCCATGCAGTTGTAGTAATTGAATGGCCACTACTAATTGTAACATTTGTAAATTCGGGAATACGGACAACTTGTATTTTATTAGCATTTGAATATGAATTGGTTGTTGCTGTACTAAGTGTAATTGTATTTCCTACAACAGCAACAATTCTGCTGAGATCATACCTTCCGGCATTTGTTCCATCCATTTGAATGACCACTGCAAGATCACATAATGCAAAACCTGTAATACTATTTACGGTTATGGAAGTGGCACTTGCAGCAATATCAGCAGTTCCATAGGTGTATACGCCTCCCATATTTGTAATAAAACTATTTGCACCGCTGGAAGTAAATGCACCGGCACTTCCATCACCCATGAACTGAGCTTTTAGGAAAAAAGGAAAAAAATATAAAAAGAGGAGTAAATTTTTTTTCATGAATCTACTTCACAATATTCACATGCCCGATATAATTATGATCCATCTGACTATCTTTTTCTCTTACATGTACTTTCCAAACATAGGTATCAATTTGGGCTACGTCTTTTCCGTAATTAGCTCTTCCATCCCATTGTTCGCCCCATGTTTGGGTTGACCAGATGTGATTTCCCCAGCGGTCAAATATCCATAATTCATAATCATCAAGATCAATGCCGGTGCCTTTTGGAGCAAAGCCATCATTGATACCATCGCCATTAGGGGTGAAGGTATTTGGAATAAAAAAAGTATACTCTCCTTTGATATATATCTGCGATACTACTGTGTCAATACAACCAAATTCATTGGTAACGATCAATCGAATAGTATATCGTCCTGTATCCGGATAAGTGAATACCGGATTTTGCTCAATTGAACTTGAATTATTTATATCACCTAAATTCCAGTTCCAGGTAATTGCTCCGTTTGAATTATCATTAAAATAAACCGTAGGATTAAATATAGATATGGGGTTTGGACTGGTGCTAAAATTCGCTGCCGGGTGAGGATGTACAATAACAGTAACTGTTGTAGTAGCTGTACATCCATTAGAACCTGTGCCTGTAATGGTATAGGTTATAGTAGATAAAGGTTTGGCAATTACACTTGTGCCTGTAGTTGCACTAAGTCCTGTACCGGGGCTCCATGAATAAGAAACACCACCGGTAGCAGAAAGAGTGGTTGAATCACCCGGACAAATAAACATAGGAGTTGATGTAACAACTAGTGTTGGATCAACTGTAACAATAACTGTAGTGGTTCCGGTACATCCCAAAGCATTCGTTCCTGTTACCGTGTACGTGCTGGTAACAAGCGGGTTCGCAGTTATTGAGGATCCGGTAGTAGAACTTAAACCTGTTGCCGGCAGCCATGTATAAGTAATTGCACCGCTTGCAGTAAGGATAGTACTACTGCCCTGGCAGATAGTATCATTTGGTACTGTGATTACAGGCACAGGGTCAATTGTTACTATTACAGTAGTAGTGCCTGTGCAGTTATTTGCATCCGTACCGGTAATAGTATAAGTAGTTGCAACCAGCGGACATACGGAAACTGAACTTCCTGTTGATCCTCCTGGGCTCCAGCTAAAACTAATTATACCGGTGCCGCCTGAACCACTCGCATTAAGCGTAGTACAGTTGTTAGGACAAATAGTTGCATCTGTAGAAGTTACAACAACAGGTGTTGGTTGTGTGATTGTAACAGTTGTTGTGGAAGTACAACCATTGGCATCTGTAGTAGTAACAATAAAAGGCTCTGCGCATAATCCGGTAGCAGTAGTTGTTGTTTGAACCGGATTGGTATTCCACGAATAAGTATAAGGAGCAATACCTCCATTTGCAGAAACCGTAGTCATTCCATTGCATAAACCAAAACAGGAAATATTGGTTTGTCCTGTAATAGCAGATGTTAAAGCACTTGGTTCAATAACAGTAGCAGTCGCGCTGGCCGTACAGCCTACAGCATCAGTAGTAGTAATTGTATAAGTTCCCGGACAAATATTATTACATGCAGCACCGGTGCATCCACTACTCCAGTTGTAAGTATAAGGTGATGTTCCACTATTAGGAATAACGATCAATTGTCCGTTACACGCCCCAAAGCAAGTAACATCAACACCTGCAGCATTCAAAACAGTGGCAGGATTTACAGTAACAACTACCACAGCATCATCAGAACAAGAGCCATCACTTACGTTAACAGTGTAAGTGGTAGTAACGGCAGGGCTGGCAACAGGATTAGAAATAGAAGCATTACTCAAACCTGTAGAAGGGATCCAAGTGAAAATGCTTCCACCTGTAGCAGTAAGTGTAGTGGTTGCACCCGGGCAAATCGCAACATTAGGGCTAACACCGGCAATAAGTGCCCCAATGGTAACAGTTACTGTAGTGCTTGCTGTACAACCTGCAGAAGTTCCAACAACAGTATACGTTGTATTAACAGTAGGATTTGCTGTAACAGAAGCGCCTGTAGTGGCACTTAATCCTGTTCCCGGGCTCCAGGTATAAGTGGTGCCACCGCTTGCATTCAAAGTAGTAGAACCTCCCGGGCAAATATTTGCATTGGGAACAGAAATCACAGGAATGGGATTTACTGTAACAACCACAGTAGCAGTATTTGTACAGCCGGTAGCAAGAGTTCCTGTAACAGTATAGGTAGTAGTAGCAGTTGGATTAGCGGTAACAGAAGTGCCGGTAGTTGTATTTAGTCCTGTAGCCGGAACCCATGTATAATTAGAAGCGCCACCGGCGGTAAGTGTAGTTGATGCTCCATTGCAGATAGTAGCAGGAGATACGGTAACCACCGGTTTAGGGTTCACAATAATGGTTGTACGGTTAGTTGCAGTTAATCCTGAATTATCTGTAACGGTAACGGTATAGGAAGTAGTAGTTGTAGGACATGCAGTAAGACTGGTGCCGGTGCTACCTGTGTTCCATACATACGTGTAAGGAATTGCCCCGCCCGATGCAGTAGCAGTAACAGTTCCACATGCACCTTCGCAAATGGTTGTGCCTGTTACGTTCACAACAGTTCCACAGGGAGGATTCACAGTTACTATTACCGTGGTTGATGCCGTACATCCACCAACAGTAGTTCCTGTTATGGTATAAGTTGTAGTTGTTAAAGGATTTGCACTTACTGAACTTCCTATACTGGAGCTTAAGGTAGCAGCGGGAGCCCAGGTATAGGTACTGGCACCGCTTGCAGTTAAAGTAGTGGTAGCACCTTCACAAATGGTAGCCGGTAGAACAGTAATGGTTGCAGTATTTACAGTTACTACAACTGTTGTAGTTCCGGTACAGCCGGTAGGATTGGACCCTGTTATGGTATAGGTGCTGGTACTAGCAGGATTAGCAGTTACTGACGTTCCTGTAGTTGCGCTTAATCCGGTGCCGGGAGACCATGTATAGGTGGTGGCACCGCTTGCAGTAAGTGTAGTGCCGGCTCCTGTACAAATTGCTGCCGGTGTTGGAACATTCACTATTGGATTAGGATTAACAGTAACAACTGAAGTAGCAGTATTTGTACAACCTGCAGTGGTTCCTGTAATAGTATAAGTAGTGCTGGTAGTTGGATTGGCAGTTACGGATGATCCTGTACTGCTGCTTAATCCTGTTGAGGGGGCCCAGTTGTATGTAGTAGCTCCACTTGCAGTAAGAGTGGCGGATTTCCCGGAACAAATTGCAGCTGAATTAATATTGACCGTAGGGCCTGAAGGTATAGTTATAGAAAGAGTATAAGTGCTGGGTGCAACAATTATACAGCTGTTAGTGGCCGATACAGTTAAGGTTACTATGTATGTTCCGCTTGAAGTAAATGTATGCGAAGGATTTTGCAGTGTGGAAGTGGTTCCATCACCAAAGTTCCAATTCCATTGAGAAATAATACCTGTACTTTGGTCTGTAAAGGTTATAGCAGAAGGAGGACATGCTGGTGGACTTGCAATGAATTTTGCGGTCAATATAGCACAAGGAATAGAAGCCATATCACTTCCGTTTACACTCCCGGGTTTTATAAAGCCTACTGTGGTTTTAACACCTGTTACAAGATCATATCGGTTTAATTCCATGCTATCTACACTTCCTCCCTGGATAGAATATACCTTTCCATCAAGGCCCATAGCTAATCCCGGGCCATTAACACCTGCTCCAACTATGGGAGTAACATTACCATTCAGATCAACTTTATCTCCTCCTGTATAAAGGCAGCAATCCCAGGGATTAAAAACAATATCATTGCTTGGGTTGGGTAAAACATAAGGGCCTTTTACTATTTTACAGGTATTCAGGTCCCAGGCGCACAACTGATTGCCGTCTAAAACCCAATATCTTCCAAGGGTATCAAAGCATGCCGCTTTTGCAAAGGGAATGGTAGGATTATTATTCGCAGGACATACAATGGGCGCAGTACAATTGTTTCTTAGTTTTCTGATCACTACTTCCCCGGTAACATCATCCTTTTCAATAAAGTATAAAAAATTATCTACCGGGTTAGCGCCTAAAGCATTAGCTTTAGTAGATATGGTGGTAGCAAGATCGCAAATAACTGTTGAGGTTACATTACCAGTAGTGTATTGATCTACATAGGTTAGAGTTAAATTAGTAGCATTTTCAGCAAAATAATACAATCGTCCGTCACAGGGAGGAAAAGTGGTTTGGGCTGTGGTGCATACAGGACAAATGAAAAGGGCGAACAGAAATAATCTGCTTATCAATCCCCGATATTGTTTGTAGATATCCATTTGTAAAAGCGTTTTAATTAATACTATTACCACCCAAACAAATTTGTCGATTTTCCCTTTGTATATCAAGTCATTTTTAATAAGTAAAATAGGTTCCCAAATCGATCTTAATTTGTTCATTTCTTATGATTATTCATAAGATCAAGGCTTATTCTGAATTCTTATAATAGGTTTAAGACTATAATTACCTGATTTTCTTCTGCCCACAAATCAATAAAATAAAAAACCACCTTTAAGTGGGTGGTTTTTTACATCGTCAAAAATATTTTTTGACCGATCCTAAATTAATTTTTTACAATCTTAGTATGATAGCGGAAATCAATTCCTTCTACAATCAAAAAGTATACGCCATTGGAAAGCGAAGTAATATCAAATTGTTCCTGCTGATTAGTAAGTGATCCAAATTGTTTTTCGATGAGGTGTTGTCCCAGTTGATTGTACAATTTTACTGTAGCAGTTGTTGCTTTTGAAAAATTAAAATCAACTGTCAGCTGTTGTGGCCCGGTTAAATATGCATTTACAGTGTTCTCTTCATTTTTTGCAGTGATTCCGGTTATGGTGCTCACGCATATAACTGCATCATTCGCATTGATCCTTCCTGCACCTAAATTACCACTTACATACTGAGGTTCATTGGGCATTGGTTCAGCCGTGGACTTTATACAGTTGGTAATCTGGTCAGGCGTCAGGTTTGGATTTATTGAAAGTAATAAACCGCATAAGCCTGAAACTACAGGGCAGGCCATGGATGTTCCCGACATGTTGCCATAAGTGTTGGCAGGCAGGGTACTGTTTATTTGTGAACCGGGAGATGCAACATCAATGTAAGTTCCGAAGTTCGACGTTTTTGCGACCAGGTCATTTTTTCTGGCATTTGCTACTGCAATAACATGGTTGTAGGCTGCAGGATAAGTTGGAGTAGCTAAACTGTCGTTTCCTGCGGCTGATACTAAAACAATTCCCTGAGCATGAGCGGTATTCATAACAGCTTCTGAGGTGGCAGAATAACTGTAGCTTCCCCAGGACATGCTGATAACATCAGCGCCTGCTGCAATGGCATAAGCAACTCCTTCATAACAATGCGAAAGTATCAGCGAATTAGCAGCCGTATTTTTAGTAACTTTTACAGGCATAATACTGATATTAAATCCTACAGAAGCTACACCGATGGTATTATTACTCACTGCTCCCGCACAGCCTGCCACGTGTGTACCATGAGTAAAAGTAGTATTCGGAGGGCTGGGATTGTTATCGCCGTCCGCTACATCATATCCATTTATATCATCTATATATCCATTTGCGTCATCATCAACACCATTGTTTGCAATTTCTCCGCTGTTTATCCAGATATTTGCTGCAAGGTCAACATGGTCTTTTTCTACTGCATTGTCTACAATTGCAACAACCACAGATGAATTACCTGTACTGGTGTTCCATGCTTTATCCGCATCTATAACAGGCATGTACCATTGGTCAGTCGCATAATTGGCATCATTGGGGATCATAGCCGCTCGGTTATAAGGTACTTTTTCCGCATAATCAATGATCGAAAGTTCCTGCAGGTGTTGTATGAATGCATCAACATCAGCCGCAGCTTCAAAGTTAACCTGATAAGTACGTTGTAACTCAGGTGAATTCAATACAGCAAAAGGCCTGTATATTTCAGTCACTTTGTATTTACTGATCAATCGCGCAGGGATAGGAGTAGAAGTAACATTGGCATTGTCATTTAATTTAAACCATATTTTTCCATCTTCACATTCCTTGTGAATGGTTTGAGCTGTAACAGCAATGGTCAAAGAAAATAAAAGAAAAGTCAAAAAAGGTAGGATGTAAATTTTTTTCATGGTTCCTGAATTTGTGTTAACTAATACTTTGTTTCTGTTAAAAATGTTACACGAATTTAGGAGAGATAGCCTACCAGGGCAATCCTTTTTTTATTGAAAAACTAGGTTCCCGATTTTAATAAGATTTTTAATCCCCGGTAATAAAATATTTTTTTCATTCGGGGTATAAAAGAGCAGATATGCTTCTTTACAGGCAAATCCAGGGAAAAAGTTAATAACAATTATTACGGGTTGCTTTTATTGTTGTAAAATAGCCAAAATTATTTCAGACAATAAAAAAACCTATTCCATGAAAAACTTTTTCCTAAGCGTTACAAAAATATTGAGTGCTGCTCTGTTTTTTTTCACAAGTACTTTAACCGCTGCCACCTACACCGTAACCAGCACAACCAACGGAACAACTACCGATGGCGTTTCATTACGTTGGGCAATTACACAAGCAAATACCGCAGCAGGAAATATCATTGCTTTTAATATTTCAGGGGTGGCTCCGCATACCATTTCACTTAGCAGCGCATTACCAAATTTAACCAAAGACAATACCACCATTGACGGAACAACGCAACCTGCAAACGGTTATACGGGAGCAAGTCCGAAAATTATTATTGATGGAAATAATTTAATTAGCAGGGGAATAGAAGCAGGAGCAAATAAAGACGGAATAAAAATATACGGACTGTATATCAAAAGATTTAATCAGTACGCTATTTATCTTCCAGGTAATGAAAATCATATTATAGGTGACATTAACAAAGGAAATGTGATTAGCGATAATGGAAATGGGAGCGCAAGTGATGCCGGTATTTTTATAAAAGGAGGAACCATCAGAGGCAATATCATTGGAATGACACCGAGCGGTAATTCGGATAAGGCTAACGAAGGATATGGTATTTATGTAAACGGCGGACTGGCTGTTATAGGTGGTTCAGTAAGTGGTGAAGGAAATATTATTTCTGCCAATACTAAAGACGGGATTTATTTGGTAAGCGCACACAATACCATCATTGAGGGAAATACTATAGGAACAAACAAAGATGGCACAGCTGATTTTGGAAATGGAGGAAGCGGAATATACATGCTAAACTCTAACGGGGTAAAAATTGGAGGAGGCGGAGCAGGAGAAGGTAATTTGATCTCCGGCAACAATGCTAATGGAATTTATAATGAAGATGGGAATAATGTGGTCATCCGTGGAAATAAAATAGGAACCGATGTAACAGGAACAATAGCCATAGGAAATACAAGCAATGGAATAGCTATGATCTCAAGCGCCAATAGTGGAACTATAGGAGGTGGAAATGCGGGACAGGGAAATCTTATTTCAGGCAACGGAGGCAATGGAATACATTTTTCAAATCCTGATAATGCCATTATTAAAGGAAATAAAATAGGAACGGATATTACTGGAACGGCCAATATAGGCAATTCCGGTTATGGAATATTCATCACAGGTAATTCCAACTCCAACAACATAGGAGGAGCGGGGGCAACAGATGGAAATATCATAGCCTATAATGGCAACAGCGGGGTAGGAATAGACGGGCTGTTCACTATCAATACATACAGTAATAATATAACAAGAAACAGCCTTTTTTGTAACGCTGCTGCTGGAAATACACTGGGAATAAGCTTAATAAACAATGGCAATAATGGGGTAGCAACACCTGTTATAACAACAGTAAACTCTACTACGGTAAATGGAACATCCGAAGCAAACGCAATAATAGAAATTTTCAAAGACAATGATAATTGCAGTAGCTGCCAGGGAAAAACATATTTTGGAACAACAACCGCAAATGCTTCGGGAAACTGGAGCTTTGCCGGAAGCTTCTGCGGAGAAACAATTACAGCTACTGCTACCACTACAACTAAAGGAACATCGCAATTTGCAAGCTGTGTTTCTTTACCACAGGTAATTTCCAATGCTGGTGCCGATCACACTATTATTTCAGGTGGTTCAGTTATGATTGGTGGAAGCCCAACAGCATCAGGAGGTACAGCTCCCTATACTTATTCATGGAGTCCTGCTATAGGATTAAATTCTTCTACCATATCTAATCCAATAGCTGATCCGGTAACTAGCACTTTATATACATTAACTGTAACTGATACGAAAGGATGCTTTTCAACTGATACAATATTTGTTACTGTATCTGTGGATGCAATTATGCCACCATTTTGTGGGATTGATTCCATACTAATAAACGATACAGGGTTTTTTCAAAGAAATGCACAATTGGAAATTGATCTACAAAACTATATTGCTACAAGAACGCAAGCTACACTTTTTACTATTCCAGTAGTAGTGCATGTAATTCACAATTCTGCAGCTGCATATGGAACAGGAGGTAATATCAGCTTTCAACAAATTCAATCACAAATGGATGCTTTAAACGCGGCTTTTCAAAGAGATTATGCTGAATATAACCAGCAGCTACATGGAACCAAAGCTGAAAACACTCAAATAAAATTTTGTCTAGCCACTATTCCTGCCGGAGTAGCTTCGTGGGCAGTGAATCCCAATACAGGAGTAGAAGAATGTGGTGTAATGCGTTATCCCATAGGACCGGGTTATATTGATGGACAAATATATAACACGGCAAATAATGATGCGTCAGCTCAGTTACTTGTAAATCGTACTCACGGAACCCCTGGTTTATTTCCTTTTAACGAGTATTTAAATATATGGGTGGTACAAGACATTACAGGTGGGACTATGGGTTATGCTACAATGCCTGTGTCCTCATTCCCTTTAGATGGTATTGTTATAAGGGCCGATATTTTTGGAGATAATACTACCGGCAATAATTTTATGTTACATCCTGATTTTAGGCAAGGTAAAGTACTGGCACATGAAGCGGGACATTATCTGCAGCTGTTCCATACATTTGACGATATGTTTAATCTGAATGTTACCGGTTGTTATGGTGATTTATCAGGGAATTGTGCAACAGCGGGCGATGGTTGCTGTGATACTCCTCCAACAAGAATAGATACGCCTAATCGTTTTCCTGGATGTGCGGTAGCTGATAATACATGTACGGAAACATATAATGGTGGGCTTAATGATCAGGAAGAAAATTATATGACTTATTCCCAGGATATATGTATGAATACTTTTACTGCAGATCAAATAATGCGGATGGAGTTTGCGTTAGTTGGTCCACGGTTTAATTTATGGACAGATGAAAATCTTGCAGCTACAGGAACAACACCGAATGGACTACAATGTTCATGTGAACGCCTGGTAGCCAATATAATTTATGGCCCTCAAAATCCCTGCCCTGGAACAACTATAAATTTTCTCACTCCCAAAGGACCCGGGCTTTCTGCAATAACCTGGACATGGGATTTTGGTGACGGAAGCCCTACATCTAATGTTTTTAATCCAAGTCACATATACACATCTAATGGAGTTTATACAGTAACATTAACAGCTTTTGATGGTTTGGGTAACCTGGTACAAGATTTCATTACCATAACTGTGGGGCCTACCGCTTTTATTGGTGTACCCAATGCAGTAGCTACCTGCAGAGGTGCAACTGCAAATATTTTCATACAATTTACAGGAACTCCTCCGTTTTCTGCCACTCTTACAAATGGACTTACAAATTATAATGTAAACTTACCTTTTACTGTCCATCCTGGAAGCCCTAATCCTACTATTCCTGATATGAGTATTGCAATGGAGGTGGTAGTGGATCCATTGAATCCTACTTTTACATTATTAAATGTACAAGATGCAAATTGTCCGGGCATTGGAAGTGGACAGGTAACTTTTACGGTGGTGGATTGTTGCAATAATATTGTTACTGATGGGAATTTTGCAACGGGGACTACAACTAATTTTACATCCGATTTGACTTTAAATTGTAATACCACAGGCAATGGTGATTATTGTATTGATAATTTTTTCGGTCCTTTACCATTTCCGCAATTACCTGATATGGGGAACTCTATGTTTGTGGATGGACCCACGGCCGAAACGAACACCGGACCACCTCTTAATAGTAACATCTGGTGCCAGGATATTGATGTAACAAATGGTACTGATTATGTAATTAATTTTTTAATTTCAGGAGGTAACGATCCTCGTTTCTTTATTCCTTTGGAGTTGCAACTTAGTGTAAACGGCACTTTTCTTCCTAATACATTGCCACCTATTCCTTTTGTGTATTTTAATAGCTGGGTTCAGCAAACAATTGTGTGGACATCAACCGTTACCGGGACAGTAAATTTTTGTTTCAACCAGGTAAATAATTTTGGCGGAACAGCTTATGATTATTTATTAGATAACATTTCGGTAAGGCCTCTAAATAATAATACTACAGTAAATGCAGGACCGGATGTAATAATTTGTTCAGGGGCAAGCACACAATTAAATGCCTTAGGCAGTGCAGTGGTAACAACATATAGCTGGACACCCGCGACAGGTTTAAGTAATCCGAACATAGCTAATCCTACAGCACAACTGGTTGTAAGTACTAACTATACTGTTACTGTAAGCAGTGCTGCCGGTTGTACAGCATCTGATGAAGTGTTTGTTGATGTAGCGGCCCCATTTGTTTCTGCTGGAGCGGATGTTACTATTAATTCAGGACAAAGTGCTCAAATAGGTTCAAATATTGGTGATGCCGGTTGTAATCCTACATGGCTGCCTGCAACAAATTTAAGCTGCACCAATTGCCTTGATCCTATTGCTACTCCACCAGTTACAACCACTTACACTGTTACCTGTACTACTCCTCAGGGTTGTACAGCTACCGATGCAGTTACGGTAACAGTAATACCTCCACAGTGCAATCTCAGCCCAATACATTACACTGTTACAAATGGTCAAAATTCAAGTACGGTGTTTGGCCTTGACCCGGGCTATCCAATAATTGTGGGAAAAAATATAACAATTACAGGAACTTTAAATATTAATTCAAACATTACTTTTTCGGGATGTAACATTATAATGATCCTTGGAGCGGGGACGACCGGCGCTGCTATTAATCTAACTTCAGGCAATTTGACGCTGGCTGCCCAAACGCATATTTACAGTTGTACAAGTATGTGGGATGGTATTTATGTACCAAGCGGCAGAACGCTAACCATAAATGGCAGTTCTTTTATTGAAGATGCTGTAAATGCCGTAGTATCTACGGGTGGAGGAACATTTACTATCAATACAGCTATTTTTAATAAAAATATTATAGCTGTTGATGTGCGTATTTTTGGAGGAACACATACCGGAACTATTGTAAATTCAATAGTCACTTCAAGGGCTTTGCCAATTTTTGTAAATCCCGCAAGCAATCAAACGGTAAATGCTTTAAAAACAACCAATCCTTTAACCACCTATACGGCTTCCAATTTAAAAGCCCCTTTTAATGACAGAAAAGGATGTTATGGTATAAATGCTACAAGTGTAACCAACATAAATATTGGATTGGATAATACTACTACATCACTTAATATTTTTGATGCTATTATGTGCGGTGTTAATTTATTCCGGTCAAACGCGGTAATTTATAATAACCGGTTTCAATATTTATTAGGAACGCCCGGTAATGTAAGCTTGGGTTGTGAGGCAGGGCCTGATCCTCAAAACCCGCCACCATGTTATTATGAAGATGGTGTTGGAATCCAGGCAGGCGGAAGCCCTAGCGGTTTATACTCAATTACTGTGGGAGGGTCTGGTAATCTCCGTCAGCCAAATACATTTTATAATACGCATAGGGCCATCAGTGTTGTTAATTACAAAACCAATAATATTATAGGGAATAGTATTGATAATGCCAGTACAGGGCCATTTGGTACAAAACAGCAGCCGATACTTAATTATGGTAAGCAGGGGATTTTTGTAAGGCCGGCTTCAAACAATAGTATTAGGATAGAGCTTCAATCTTTAATAAGGAATTGCGAAACCGCGATATGGGTGAATCGTAATAATAACAACGCTCTCAAGACCACATCATTTATAATATCAAATAATGGTAATGTAAATGTTAATCCTTCTACGCCATGCATTACTGCCGATGTTAATGGGTATTGCACCAATGGGATTTTAGTTACTGACTTGGTAACAGGTACTACTGTAACACCTTCTCAATGGTCAATTCACCAAAATACGATTACCGAAACGGCTAATTGTATTAATTTGTTAAATGTTAAAAATCCAGGCGGAGTAGCATATGGAGTAACAGCAAATAGTTGTACAGTACGTTATACTTCAGCTAATAAAAACACCAATGGCATTATAACAAAAGGTTGTGAAAAAATATATATCATACAGAATCATACCAAATATAATAATATAGGGGGTACGGCTTACACATCTGGCAGTAATCTGAAATCGCATGGCATTTATTTACAAAAATCCACCAATATGCTAGTAAAGTGTAACCAGATTGACGATGCAGCCCGCAGTATGGTATTTGAAGGTACATGTACCAGTCCTTATACAACTCTTAATGGAATTGCGGGTATTTATGCCAATACTATGCACCGTGCACAAGATGGGTTTGTACTATTAAATTCCGGTATCGTAGGCTCGCAAGGTAATTCTTTTATCACAAGTAATAATTTTTGGGACATGTCGCCTGCGGGAGCCCCTCATTTTTCTCGTTCTCAAACTATGGCTGAGGTCAGTGATGCTATTAATTCAAAGCTATATGTAACTGACAATACTGTTGGCGTACAGGCAACAAGGCCTTTAGCTAATTTTCAAATAGGTGGAAACGAATATTTATTGAATACAAACTTGTTCTCTGTAACCGGTGAACCTCCCAGCGCATGTGGCACTGTTCCTGCCATTTTATCAAATGTTTCCGATAACAGAAGCGTTGATAGTTCGACCATCGCGTATGCTAATGAGCTAAGAGCAATGGTGGAGGACACTACACAATTACCTGTTTATAGTGATGCTTCACATTGGCAACGTAAATACTTTGTGTTCAATGAACTGCGAGATAACCCCGACCTGATAATAGATTCTGTACTACAGAATTTTTACGATACTAATGTAAATACGGCTTACGGCCAATTTTCGTCTGTAAAAGATGAAATATCGAATGAGAATTATATAGCAGCAAGCAGTATTAATAATAGTGTTGTTCCTAGTAATATTATAGAACAGAACCAGCAAACAATAAATGAACTGATCTTAAGAATATTAATTGATACAAATTATGTTTATTCTACCGCTGATTCCAACCAGTTAAATAATATTTCCCTGCAATGTCCATTGGAGGCAGGTGATGGAGTTTATCAGGCGCGTAATCTTTTAATGACGATTACAAATGATGTAATAGAGTTTATAGATAATTGTGAAGAAGCACCAGATCGTTCTATGCAGACGAAAGTAAATGAAAGAGCTTCTGAAGATAAATTATTTAATTTGTATCCGAACCCTAATAACGGAAATATGGTGTTGAAGTACATTTTAGCTGCAAGCGAAAAAGGGACGATCGCTATTTACGATATTAGAGGTACGTTGATCTCGTATTATGGTTTTAATAATACAAATAACCAATTGATAATTAATAATGACCAACTAGATAATGGTGTTTATTTTTATCACATACAAGTAAATAGCAGAACTGTCAAGAGTGATAAAATAGTTATTATTAAATAGCGGTTTTTAAAACAGATAACCCTTGTGTGCATTAATTGCACAAAGGGGTTATCTTTGTATAAATGAAACCAATATTTTTTTATTTTTTTATTTTTTTATTTTTTTATAGAGTAACCGCGCAAGTTAATCTCGTGCCAAATTATTCATTTGAAGATACTATCCAATGTCCTAACGCTACTGGGCAAATAAACAAGTGTGCAAATTGGTATAATCCTAATACTGCAAGCCCTGATTATTTTAATTCATGTACGGCTAATGCTTCTGTAGGTGTCCCTCAAAATGCTTTTGGGTATCAAAATGCTCGAACAGGAAAAGCCTATGCAGGTATATATGTTTATAACAAACCCGTTTTAAACGTCAGAGAATATATTCAAGTTCAATTGGCAGACTCATTAAAAAAAAGCAGTGTATACTGTGTTTCATTCTATGTTTGTTTGGATAATCGTTCTAACACAGCAATAACGCAATTAGGATTATATCTTTCTAATAATTCGTTAACGAGCAGTAATTATCTTGTATTTAATGTCACACCTCAAATAATGTCACAGCCCAATCAATTTCTCAATGATTCCATAAATTGGGTTAGGGTTTTTGGCTTTTATCTTGCCAAAGGTGGTGAACGGTTTATTACTATTGGTAATTTTAAAACTGATGCAAATACAGATACTACCAACTGGGATTTAAATAATCCAAATTGTTTTCCTTTTTGTGCATCTGTAAGTTATTACTATATTGATGATGTTAGTCTTATGCCTTCTGTGGAAGCAAGTGCAGGTATTGATACAACTATTTGTAAAGGAAACAACTTAACAATAGGCTCCGTGCCTGTAACCGGAATAACTTATAACTGGCAACCGGCAGCGGGTTTAAGCAATAATACCCTAGCGCAACCTTTGGCAGCACCAATGGCTACTACTACCTATATACTTACTATTTCAGATACTACAGGAAAGTATTGTATTTCAAAAGCTATTGATACTATTACGATTAATGTAAATAACGCTACTGTTACTTTAGGAAATGATTTAGGAATTTGTGAAGGGCAAACCAAAACATTGGATGCAGGTAATGCTGGTGCAGTTTATTTATGGTCAACAACTGCAACTACGCAAACTATAACAGTGAATGAGCCGGGAACGTATTGGGTAGCGGTAAACAAAAACGGTTGCATAACTGAAGACACCATTAATATTAGCTTAAAAAGCTGTGATACATCATATATTCAGTTTCCCTTACCGAATACTTTTAGTCCAAACGGTGATGGAATAAATGACGTGGTTAAAATTACAACTAAAAACATAAAAGATTTTAAATGGGAAATTTATAATCGCTGGGGAATATTGGTATGGAGTTCCTCCCCTTTGGGGAGGTTAGGAGGGGCTTGGGATGGCAAAACCACAGCAGGCACGGAATGTGTCGATGGGGTTTATTATTATATACTTAGCGCAACTGGCTTGGATGGGAAGGAGTATAATGAAAAAGGTTTTATACAGTTAATCACCTCCCCTTAGGAAGCCTCGGATGATTTCTCCCTACCTTTGTTAGGGATTCACTTTTGCTATGATAAAAATTTTATTTCACGGTCTTCTTTTTTTATCTGTAATATTGCTTTGCAATGCCCAATATCAGGTGGTGATGCGGTATATCAATGCCGTATATATTAATGACCATTACAAATGATGTAATAGAGTTTATAGATAATTGTGAAGAAGCGCCGGATCGTTCTATGCAGACGAAAGTAAATGAAATAGCTTCTGAAGATAAATTATTTAATTTATATCCGAACCCTAATAACGGAAAGATGGTATTGAAGTACAATTTAGCTGCAAGGGAAAAAGGTGCTATAGCTATTTACGATATTAAACAAATAGAAATGAGATCACTTTTAGTTTTTACACTTATACTGATATCTTTTGATCAATTTGGTCAGGGAAAAATGGGTGTTAATCTTTCGGGAGACAGAGCCTTTGTTAACATTATGAATGAAGGTTCCCGCTTTGATAATGTTACTTCCTATGATGCACAGGGTTGGCCCAATTCAAATTTTACACAAACGTTTGACTGGAGGTTGGTAGCTGAATGGTCCGGCCCGGCTGATGATCCGGAGCAATATCGTATCAATATGAGTGGAATTTATAAATGTTCATTCATAGGCCAGGCAACGGTTACAGTTAATGGCGCAGCAAAAAGTAATCATGTTTATACTGCCGGTACAAATATTACCACGTTTGATGTTACTGTATCCTCTACCAACAACGGAAGAATATTTTGGCAGATCGTTTTTTCGAACACGAAGAAAACTTCTTCAAGCGCAACCAATACTGGTATTGCACAACTAAAAATAAACCGGCCGGGTTATCCCTTAAGCAGCACGCAAACTTTTACAACTGAATATATTAATTTGTGTACAAGCGCATCATTTGCCTGTTACAGATATTATACAGTGAACAATGTATGGGATGGTACTGTTGTTTTTCCTGCTGTATCCACATGGAGTAACAGGAAGTTGCCCACAGATGCAAACCAGGCAAACATGTTGGCTGTGAATGGAAAAGTAGAAGGCTGGTGCTGGGAATATGTTATAGAATTAGCAAATATTCTCAATAAGGATATCTGGATCAATCTGAATGTATGCGTTGATGATAATTATATAACCAGCCTGGCTACAAAATTACAGGCCGAATTAAATCCCGGCATCAACATATATGTGGAATATGGAAATGAAGTATGGGACCCGAACTGGCATGTGCAGGATAAATGGATCAATGATCAGGCTATTAATCTGGGTATCGGATTCAATGAAAATTATGCACGCAATGTTGTAAGAATGTCCAACCTTTTCAAAAATGTGTATGGTGCCGCAGCTATCAACAGTAAAATAAGAGTGGTGTTAGGCGCACAACAAGGATGGTTGGGAAGAAGCACCATTCATTTAAACTATATTCAAAACAATATTGGCGCACCTAAAAATTATATCTGGGCGCTTTCGCCTTCTACTTATTTTAATGGTGCAGGCACAAGTATTGAAGAAGCATTAAATGAATGCCACACTTCCATCATGAAAGAATATGATGATGTAAATGATGATCCCTCTTTATTAAAATTTATGCAGGTGGCTAACACATGGGCTTTACCGGGAGTATGTGTTTCGTATGAAGGCCAGGAGCATGCAAATATAGGCAGTACGGCTACACTTGCTGTTGATATCGGTAAACACCGTGATGCAAGAATGGCAACAGAACAGTATGTTAATTTCCAATCTTTTTTTAATAGTGGTGGTACATTGGCTTGCCAATTTACAATTTGGGGACAATTTACAAGATATGGTTGTTGGGGGTTAACAGATGACCCATCTAATCCGGACAGAAATTTTAAATTCAAATCTGCCCGCACACTGTGCGGGGATGTTGTGAACGCCATGCCTATTCCTGCCATGCCGGCCGCACCTACATGCTTAATAATTACTACTGTTTCAGGCACAGAAAAAAAATTGGATTGGATAGACAATGCCAATACGGAAGATGGATATGAAATTTGGAGCAAGGAAAATACTTCCAGTGTTTGGAAATATTATTCAACGGTAGGTCCAAATAAAACAACAGCAACCTTTACACATACAGCAGGAAAAACATATACTTTCCGTGTAAGGGCATATAATTTTTCTCAATGGTCGGTTTACAATCAACCTTGCAGTAGTGTTGGGATAGCAGATGTACCTTCGGAAGCATTGGAGTTCAGTATATATCCTAATCCTTCAATTGATGAGGTGAATGTATATTTTAATTCTCCCCAAACAAATAATATAAAATTAATCATCTCAGATCTTTTGTCTCATGAAATCCTAATTTCAGATCAGCTGGCACAACAAGGCAGCAATACATTCAAATTAAATATGGTAGATCTTTCCAATGGAATTTATTTTATTACTTTGTTGGATGGCGATAAAACAAGCATTCAGAAAATGATAGTGAATAAATAATTAAATTGTAAATTTTTTTTAAATCAAGACAATTTAGTGCATTCTGGCGTGCTCTTAATAATTCTGATTCATGTATACCTATTGTTATTTTAACGGTAATATTATTCCATTTAAAGAAGCCGCTATTGCAATCAATGATTTAGGCATGCTTCGTGGGTATGGGGTATTTGATTATATGAGGACGTATAATGGTAAACCTTTTCTTTTAGATGAATATCTTCAAAGATTTTACAATTCGGCAAAATATATGCGGCTTGACATTCAGGAATCTGAAGAAAAAATAAAAGAGATTATCACAAAGCTCCTTAAGGTTAATACTATTAAAAATGATGTAGGCATTCGTTTTGTTCTTACGGGTGGGGCAACGGCGGATAATTTTTCCCTGCGATCGACTTCCACCTTCTTTATTCTGATTGAAAAATTTGATCAACCTGCTATTTCTATTTATGAAAAAGGAGTTAAACTAATAAGTTATGATTACCTGAGATTATTTCCGGAGATAAAAACCACGAATTATATAATGGCAATAAATCTTCAGCCGATTATTAAACAAGAGTCTGCTGTTGATGTTTTATATAAAAATAAGGGTTTGATGCTGGAAACGGCAAGATCTAACTTTTTTATCTTTAAAGGAAATACCCTGATAACAGCCAAAAATAATGTATTGATAGGAAGAACCAGAAATTTTGTTTTGAAGCTTGTGAATAAAAAATTCAAAATCGAGGAGCGTGATATTTTGGAGACTGAAATAAACAGTGCAACAGAAGCTTTTATAACAAGCACTACGAAAAACATTGTTCCTGTTGTAAAAATTGATAATTCCATTATTGGAGATGGTAATATAGGAAGGAACACCCATATACTAATGCAGCTTTTTGAAAAACAGGTAAGAGCAATACTATAAATTCCCAAACTTTTTTTAGGACTGGTGAGAACAATTTTTTTAAGAAAAATTAATTCGATTACTTCTGTTTCCGCAAGATCTTAAACTCTGTTCTCCGGTTCTTCGCATGTTCTTCTTCAGTACATTCCGTACCATCAGCACATTTATTAATGAGCTTGCTTTCACCATAGCCTTTACCTGAGATCCGGGACTTTGCAACCCCCTGCGCTGCAATGTAATCAACTGCTGCCTTGGCTCGTTGTTGTGAAAGTTTCATATTGTATTCAGCTGTTGAACGGGCATCGGTATGAGAAAATAATTCAATGACCAAACCATCATCATTTTTCATAATATTAATTACCTTATCCAACACTTTTTGCGCTTCGGGTAATATTTTATATTCACCATAATTGTAATATACATTCTCAACAATAGTCAGACTGTCTTTCTTCGCTTCATTTTTAAATTGTAATACTTTTAACCATGGGTCATCCACGTACATTTGTCCGAGTTTATTTTGTTCGTTTGGCAACAGTGTGAATTTGAATTTGCCATTTGTCCGGGTAAATTCTTTTACCACAATACCTTTGTCGTTCACTAAATAAATTTTATTGAGTGTTTTTATCTGCGGATCATTTTCATCCAATGCGATCAGTATATTTTTATCAGCAGGAAGGTTTATAAAAACAAAATTACCATTTGCATCCGTTTTTGTGCTTCGTAATATTTCACTTTTATCATTTACCAAATTAACGATTGAATTTGTTATGGGGATATTTTTGTCACTTGTTAGCTTTCCTTTAAAATCAAAACGCAACTCGGTATCTTCTACAGTCATTAACTGAAGTGTGTGTTTATCGGTGGCCAGGAATGAAAATTTAAAACCTCCCTTAGCGCCGGACATACTTGTTTGTAATTCTTTTCCGCTTTTATTGGTGATAATGATCTTTGTATTGGGAGCTAATTGTGTATCGCTTTCATCTACGCGCACTAAAAAATTCTGGTCAGGTGGTAAATTTGTAAATACAAATGCCCCAAAAGCATTGGTGGTAGCTGTCTGGATTATTTCGCCTTTGTCGTTCACTAAATTCACTTTGGTATTGGCAAGCGGTTTGGATGGACTTTCTCCAAATAATAAATTACCTGCAATGCTTACATCTTCAGAAGGGATTTCTTCTAAACTGTTGGGGTCGGCCGGCAGGTTTTGAAAAACAAATTTTCCGCCTTTATCATTCACTACTGTTACACGTACGATCTTGTCTTTATCATCGGCCATGTAATATTTCTTTTTGTTTGCCAGCAAGGGATCATTTTCATCCAGCTTTACCATATATTTTTTATCAGGGTCCAGGTTATCAAATTTGAAAAAACCGGTGCTGTCCGTTGTGGTAATATTTATAACAGTCCCATCCTCGGTTAGTAAAGTTACTTTAGCATTTTTTGCAGGATCATTGATACGCTGGCTTAACAATATTTTTCCGGAAACGGTTAAAAATTTATTAAGCGCGGTAAAACTATAGATATCATCATTGCCTTCTCCACCTGCTCTGTCACTTGAGAAATATCCTTTGGTATAATCATCGGAAAACACGATCCCAAAATCATCGGTGTATGAATTCAAAGGAGGTCCCAGATTTTTTACACCTGAAAATTTATTCTCAATTTTAGTCGCTGAAAATACATCCAGCCCCCCCATGCCGGAATGGCCGTCAGAAGAAAAATAAAGCATGCCGTCTTTACGGAAATAAGGGAACACTTCATTGCCCGCGGTATTTATTTCCACACCTAAATTTTGTGGTTGTCCCCAGCCTTCACCTTCTTTTTTAGAAATATAAATGTCCATGCCCCCTTTTCCTCCCGGCATATCCGATGCAAAGAACAACCATTGTCCGTCGGCAGAAATACTTGGATGTGCTATGGAATATGCATCATTATTATATTGGAAAGGTTTTGCTTTACTCCATTTTTTTCCTTCCAGTATAGCAATGTATAATTTTGGACGATTTACAAAATCTTTATCTTTTTTATTCACAACATAATTTACTCGTGTAAGGTACATGATGTTTTGTTCCGCATTAAAACAGACTGGTCCATCGTGAAAATTGGTATTTATATGATGTGAAAATGGCTTCGCTTTTTCTGAAAATGAAGCAGTTCCATCAGGGCTGTTTTTTAAAGCACTTGCATACACATTTAAAAAGGGCTGTTTGTTCCAGGAGTAATTAGTATTATTCACCATGTCTTTTGTTCGTTCGGAAACAAATACCATTTTATTTTTAAAAAATACCGGACTAAAATCAGAATGTGCTGAATTTATAGTGGAAACATTTTTTACTTCAAACTGCTGTGTTTTGGAGATCCATAATTTTATATCATCACAGGATCTTACAGATAATTCCGCTTTTTTATCACCGGGAGCAGCGGCGGAGTATAACTTAAATTGTTCTTTTGCCTCATCAATTTTATTGTTATTTTTTAACACCATTCCATAATGGAAATGATTAACAGGAGTAGTGTTTGGCTGTTTCATCAGCTGTGAATAGATGACTTCCGCCTGAGTGTAATTTTTTGTTAAACGGTAGGAGTTAGCCAGTTTTTCTAGTGCTTCAGGATTTACATTTTTCTTTACAACTTTTTTATAAAGTTCTATAGCTTTAATATAGTCATAGTTATCATAATATTTATTGGCACGTTTTAATTGCGCAAACGAAGTATTAATAAGAAGTATAAAAAGTAAGAATTTAACTAACCTTATTTTTTTCATAAAATATTTGTCCAACAACTTGAATTACAAATAACGAGGTGAAACTATCTTAGATTTAAAAATATTGAAATCATAACTAAGCATGATCTCATGACTGCCACCACCAGCACGCCCGATCCTGTTAAGCCCGAAATCATAAGCATAACCTAATTTAAATTTTTCATTAATATGAAATTGTGTATAGGCAACAATACCATACTGACTGCGGAATGAAAAACCAACCCACAGGCGCTGATTCAATAAAAAACTAAAATTAAGATCCCCGGTGGAGGGAGCATTTTTAGCTGCTTTTATCATACATGATAAATTAAAGATCAATTTATCAGAAAGATCCCATGCCTTGCCCATTGTAAAAAAGTAATGAGGTGATAACTGCGCATTGTCACCATTTGCATTGGCAACTTTTGTAATGCGCCCCTGTGTTATGTGTGTGGCGCTAATCCCAAGGTAAATGGTATTGGTATAATAATACAGTCCGGCATCAGCAGTAGGAACCATCACTGAAGTTTGATTCTGCGAATTGTAAACATCCGCGGGATCCTTATATTCAATTTTTGCCCAGTTATAAGTATAGCTATATACACCCGCGCGTAAACCAAAAGCTAGTTTTCCATTTTTAATCGGAATACGATAAGCGTATGAGCCTAAAATACCTGTACTTTTTTTCGGGCCGATCTTATCACTTATTATTGCAAGGCCCAAACCCACTTTTCTTTTTCTTAAAGGCCCGTGAGCAGTTATGGTGTTTGTTGTGGGTGCACCATCAATGCCTGTCCATTGACTGCGTAAAAATAAAGCAGTGCTCAACGCTTCCTTACTGCCTGCATAAGCAGGATTAATTGCCAATTGATTGAACATGTACTGGCTGTATTGTGGGTCCTGTTGGGCAAACACCTCTCCCCCGGCCCCTCTCCAAAGGAGAGGGGTGAGGAAGACTAATAAAATTAGTATTATTTTTTTCATTTGATTAATATCTTTTTTGTCATAATTATTGTATCGTTCCCTTGCTCCCTCTCCTTACGCTTGCGCTGAAGCTTCAGCGTAGGCGCATGGAGAGGGTTGGGGAGAGGCTGTTTATTTAGTAAGCTCCACCCATCCCTTATATATTTTTTTAT
Source organism: Bacteroidota bacterium (assembly GCA_052389695.1). Classification (GTDB taxonomy): domain Bacteria; phylum Bacteroidota; class Bacteroidia; order 2-12-FULL-35-15; family 2-12-FULL-35-15; genus 2-12-FULL-35-15. The sequence goes on from JBQTHQ010000021.1 coordinate 60,288, forward strand.
CCAGTTCTACCACGTAAAAATAAGTTGCATCAGGCAAAAGATCCGCACCGTTTTTTCCATCCCATACTGTTTTAACGTTATCATAATTATTTCCATTCCATACTTTTTCACCCCAGCGATTAAATATGGTAACTGTATTTTCGGGAAAGGCAGTTATCCCATCTATTTCCCATAGATCATTTTCTCCATCGCCATTGGGTGTTATACCCGAATAAAATTTTAAAGGGCTGATTTTTTTCGGGATGGTATCACTTACGGTAAAAGGCTGTTGAAACCCCTGTGTTAATGCATGTACTACAGATGGTATTCCTGAATAAGTAGTGATCATGCATTCGCCTACGGTATAATCCATAGTGTTACCATTAAAACTTCCGGTACCACCCGTTGAAGCCAATACCTGCCGCATAGGTGGATTACTTTCTATTTGTGCGTTTAAAACACAAACACAAAACAAAAATAAAAGTTGAAGTATATATTTTTGATTGATCATGTACAATTTTAATAAATTTTATGCCCATTTAAACTCGTGTATATTCCATTGGAATCTCCCATAAGGGTTACATTAGCTCCGCTGTTATTAAAAACTCTCAAAGATATTTGCTCTCCCGCAGCCAGTCTTACCATCACAGTGGCCTCCAGGGAAATAAATTCGCCGGTCCCGTTTGGCGTGCGTCCTATTGATTGTTTAATAGTAGTTGTTGGGCCCTTAACAATTTCCATGGCTACATAATTTACCCCATTCCCATTAGTAAATGCTGCAGAAGCGGAGAACAAATAAACGCCCGGGCCGGGTGCAGTAAAAACACCCGTGGTATTATTAAATGCTGAAGCATCATCAATTGCTTCGCTTGGTAATACAACAGAAGAACTTCCATTTGGGATGCTGGAAGTTGTAGTTCTGAATGCAGTAAATCCGGTATTAATGCTTGATGGTTTCCAGCTTCCTACACCTGTTGCGTCTGAAACAAATACCTTATCAGGCCCTTCCGAGCCATCCATTATTTTTACTCTTCCAGCTACTTCTAATCGTTGCGTAGGATTGGGAATACCGATCCCCACATTTCCACCGGGCTTGAAAAATACTCCTGCAAATGGAGAAAGGTCTTTTTTACAAAAGAAACGATAACCTCCATCAAACCGCATGGTCATTTCATCAACATTTGATGATTGTGTGAGGGGAGGAGTACTACCGCTCCAGTCACCTATTACAAAAGAGCCCAGGTGATTTGCCTGAACATAATTTCCCATTGCCGTTGCCTGGTTACCATTTACAACCAGATTGCTGCCAAATGCCCTTCCCATGCTTCCTGTTCCACTATTGCTTGTATTATTCCCAATTCGTACCTGTAATTTGGTATGATCCAGTTTTATATATTCAAAATTATTTGCCCTGATAGATAAGCTGGCTGAATCTGTTGTACCAATAAAATTGGCAGTAGATACGGATGCATTTCCGTTAAGCGACCATGCGGAACCGCCACCAGCAGTGGCAATCCGAAGCCATTGTGTTCCATCCCAATAATAAAATCCGGCAGGAATATCTGTTTGATACACCAATAAACCCATTGCAGGAGTTGGAATAGCAAGTCGTTCAGGCTGCTTCATTCGTGGAACCAATATCCCTTTGGTGGTGGATGATATATCCAAAAGTGAGCTTGCATCAGGGTTTGTTGTTCCGATTCCCACATTACCTGCTGTTGCTGTCCCTGTGGCATTTCCCGGAAGAAGCAAAATATTTCCGCCGTTATTATTAGATCCGGTACCATTTCCTCCTGAAAGCGTAAGGTCGCCACCATGAGCATTGCTGTTTCCACCTGAAATTGCTTTCCCACCACCTACTTTAATATGTGAATAATTAGCTAATGCCTCCATTGCTCCTCCTCTTATATATACATCTGAAGTAGTACCGGCGCCTGACCAACTGGAAGTATAACCCGCATCTATGGAAATATTTCCGCCTCGCATATTATATCCCGACCCGCCAAGCAGGGAAATATCTCCGCCTAGTCCGGTACCTGTATTGTTGCCACCTGTAAGTGAAATGTTTTTATCGGAATTGGTTCCTGCTGTTACTTTAAACCCACCTCCCGCAAATTCGAATTTAGTTGTTGGAGTCGTAGTACCCATGCTTAAAGAATCACTTAATATTATTGGATAAATCCTGCCTCCTGTTTTTGTCCATGGGCCGGCTCCTGCTGTAGGGGCTTGCCATTTAGCATTACCACTTGCATCAACAGCAGTAAGTACATGCCCTGCAACAGCAGAACCATCATTGATTTTTATTTTACCGGTAAACTCCCCCGCTAAACCTGTTCCGTCTGTAGCTGCATATAATGCAGAAGACGCATTACCTGTGTTTTTAATTTCAAAATGTCCTGCCCTTCCAAGCCCATTGGTTGTAGCGTGTAATACATTACTTGTATTGGTTGCGCTGTTAGTTACAAAATACCCGGCGCGATTAGTACCAACCTCCAGTACAACTAATTTACCGCTAATGGGATTGTTTGTTCCGATTCCCACATTTGTTCCGTCATTATATAAATTACTTGTAGCAAGCCATGTAATTCCATTATTATATAATGTTTGGCCAGCAGTTCCAATAGGCAATACTCCCGGAATTGTTATGGGTACACTATCTGCAGCGGTTAAACGTCCTTGTGCATCTACAGTAAACCTGGGGGTTTTTGTAGCGCTTCCATAGGTGCCGGGGTTAACACCCGTTGTTGTTAAAGAAAAAGTATTCCCGGTTAAATTTAAACCTGTGCCATTCGTATATGAATTACCATTATCAGGTGACCAGGTTAATACTCCTGCGCCGTTTGTTTTTAATATCTGGTTTGCCGTTCCGTCCAATGCTGGTAAGGTATATGCTCCAACAGTTAATGAATTAGAAAATTTTCCTGTACCTGTTACGTCCAATTTAGCACCAGTAGAAGGATTGCCTATACCTATATTGTTCGTAGCATCTTCAAATATTTGTGAATTACCACCGGTTGTCGAACCTGTAAATTTAATAATATTACCAGTTGTACCACTAATGTTAGCAGAACCGGGAGGGCCTGTAGGCCCAATTGGTCCAGGTACTGTAGAAGCAGGTCCGGTAGCACCCGTTGGTCCAGCAGGCCCCGTTGGTCCTATTGGCCCTATTGGTCCTGTACTTCCTCCTGCGCTTTTCGCATACAATGCATACGGCACACTCATCATTTGAGTGCTTCCCATACTTACAGGCCCGCTTCCATCATTAACCAATACTTCTAAAAATTTAGTGCCGTTTATCCAGTTAATAGAAGAAAAATTGGTAGTTTGTACGCTTCCTATTACTAATGTATATAAGCCATAAATATTTGAAGTAACATTTAAATGGGTTTCGTTGAATACTGGAGGCCCATTCGCTGCACCATCATGAATTATGAATTGAATATCCAGCGTAGCATTTGCCAACGCATTGCCCGCTGCATTACGTGCTACTGCTTGATAATTAATTCCTTCGGGGGGTGCTTGTGCGTGGGAAATAAAAATTAATAATGATGAATTAAGAATTAGAATAGTACTTAATGCAAGTAATTTTTTCATTGTTAGATTGTTTATAGTTAAACTATTTTATCGCGTTAGTTCCACCCAGCCTTTGAGGGTTTCACCTTTGTATTGTATCAAATAAAAATAAGTTCCGTCAGGTACTATATTTCCTGTAGGGCCTTGTCCTTCCCATTTGTATTGTTGATTATCATAATGTTTTGTTTCCCATATTTTTTCTCCCCAGCGGTTAAAAATACTTACATGATTATTTACATCTGCACTAATTCCATCAATGAACCAATAATCGTTATGATTGTCTCCGTTAGGAGTAAATCCGTTATAAGCTATAATATTGCATTTTCCGGTAGCAGATACAAATATAGTTACGGTATCTGATGATGAACAGCCTGCGGTGGTTCCTGTTACAGTAAATGAAGTAGTTATAGCAGGAGATGCAATTGGATTGCCGGATAAAGGATCATTTAATAAACCGGGTGGTTGCCAGTTGTACGTATCAGCGCCTGTCGCAATTAAGTTAACACCAAAGCCCGGACATATTGTTTGATTTCTTCCAGCATCAACTAAGGGTATAGGGTGAACAGTTATTGTAAGACGTATTGGAACACTCTGACAAAGTGAAGCAGTTGAAAAAGTTTGTGTTACATAATAAGTGTTTGTTGGTAAAGGAATGGAGCCCCCCAATGGGTTATAAATATTCGCAGGCGGTTGTGTAAATTTTAAATTTGTTAACGTCGAATCAGAATACCATTTAATATAATTAGTATTAGAAATATTTGTGAAAGTAGGAAGCGGGTCGCCTACACATAAACTTTTGTTGCTATATATACTTACCGGTGACGGGCTAATATTTATAAAAATTGTATCTGTAGAAAAGCTACTGATACAAGGTGGCCCCGGAGTATATTTTATAATGAGGCGTCCGCCTTTTGTTAATCCTGTTAAAGGTATGGTGCCATTATTTGGATTGATAGTAGCACTAATTGTGTCAAATACAATACTAAAAGTACCACCCGTTGTTGCAGGAAAATTGGAAATAGTAGCAAATTCATCTGAAGTACAATAGATCTTTTTTGTATAATTAAATTGGGGGGTAGCATTACCAAAATTGAATATATAAGTTGAATCTACAATTTTGCAGGTACTCGAAGCGATCGTTAACGTATCATAATGCCATTGTCCCGGGCATAAGCCGGTTGCCGTAGCGGTGGTATTGCCATTACTCCATTTGTGAGCTATTATATTGCCACGGTTATCTACCAGCTTCATGGTGTTTGCACAACTGCTATCACAACCGAATGCGGTTTGTTGAAAATAATAATCTGCAGGCCCCGAAACATAGGTGTGTAATGGTGTTGTGCACGATCCCGATTGAGTATTCGTTATGTATAAATAATAATTGCCTTCAGTTAAGGTATCATTTAAATATGGAATCACAGGGAGTGAAACCGGAATAGTTTCCATATCGATCTTTATTCCTTTGCTATTGTATAATTCATAGGTCCAGGCTAAAAGTGAGACTCCTCCAAATGCCTCAATTTTACCTTTTGGAGAATCATTGCAGTTGGTAGGTGTTGGAATTACATACAATGGTTTCGGACAACACTGCATGTGTGCTTTAAAAGTATAATCTTTATCACCGGAGCAATCCCTGGTGGTAACAAGCGAACCGGATTCATTATCGGAAAACGTGTTAAACAATATGCCCAGATTGTCGGGTCCAAGAACACAAGGCGCTTTTGTTTTTATAGTAAAGCAAAAAGTCCAGATGGTTGCGAAATTACCCTCATCACCCAGGTTATCAGTTGGGTTATTATTTTTTCCTATATCATAAAAAAATCCGTTTACTTTAGTTCCTTTAACATCAATATTATTAAACCACTTCCATTCTCCTTTAAGATCCGCGGAATCAGCAACGCTGATTATTTTAAGAGTAGATACATCCCATCCGCTTCCAAACGTAGGTACCACGCCATGTATACGGTTACCGAACTGTTCTTTATATCCTATTACCGAATAACAAAAGCCAACGGTTGTATCCGGAGGATAGGAGGCTTGCACAGGTAAAGGGTAACATTGAAGAATTGAATTCTTTAAACAGTCAGCGCAAACATTTTTGCTTTTTATTGAAAGGTCAAATGCCCCATTCCCATTAGTTGTGGTACTGGCAACTTGCAAATGATATTTTACTCCGAAGGTCAACGGGCCAAATGTAACAACATGGGGGCCGGGGCCTGTTCCTCTAAAACAATCACGCGGCATTAACCCGACACATTCACCGCTTAAGGATTCATAGATGGCAATGTACGGATCAGTTAACTTAGTAGATCCCTGGCCCGTAATTATTATTTCAACATGTGTTTCGGAGGGACTGAATTGAAACCATACATCTTTTAAAGGAGTAGCGCCGGAGTAGCAGGAAGTGATAGCACCGCTTAATGGATCACTTGTGGCACTTATTGTATTGCCTATAACTGTAACAGGAGGGCCGTAAGTAAAGGTTCCGTTGGTTGTGCATGGTGTTGCTACAGGAAGTAATCCAGTACCTATAATTTGGGGTGTGCATTGAAAATTATTGGTTTGTGCTTCTGCAGTGCAAGAAACAAAAAGAAATAAATGACTAAGTATAAAAGGAAGTATTTTTTTTATCATTTCTATTTTATCGCTTATGCAATAAAATTAAGAAAAATTTAGGAATTACAATAAGGAAATATAATGCTCAGTTTCGTTTTTAAAAATAATTCGCGCTGATTGTTTTGCGATAACGAAGGAGAAAAAGGAGTTAGATCTTATTCGATTTTTAACCCTATAACCAGGATATCATCTACCTGGTCAAGCGCGCCGCGCCACTCTTCAATGGTTTTGTTAAGGATCTCTTTTTGCTTATCGATGGGATGCTGTTGAACCTCTAATAACAGATCGCGGAAATGATTCGCCATAAATTTTTTGCCATTCGGCCCTCCAAACTGATCGGCATAACCGTCAGAAAAAATATACACGCAATCACCTTTTTGAAGCTGAATGGTATGGTTGGTAAATTTCTTTTTTTCATTTCCTAAAAATAATCCGATTGGAAATTTATCTGCTTTTGTCTGTGTTAGTTTTCCGTTGCGTATCAGGTACAAAGGATTGTAAGCGCCGGCATATTGTAATTCAAGTGTTTTAAAATCAATACTGCAAAACGAAAGGTCCATTCCGTCTTTTGCCTGTGATGCTTCATGGCCATGATGCAAAGTTTCACTTACCCCTTCATTTAAGCCATCAAGTATAAGGGCAGGAGTGTTATATTTATCATTGTTCACTACATGTTTCAAAATGTTATATCCAACAATGGACATAAAAGCTCCCGGTACACCATGACCGGTACAATCTACTGCTGCAAATAATGTTTTTCCGTTCTTTTCATCTACCCAATAAAAATCGCCGCTTACAATATCCTTTGGTTTATACAATACAAATGAGTTTGGCAACACACGTTTTACCAGGCTGTCGGGTGGTAAAATGGCCTCCTGGATTCTTTTCGCGTATTTGATGCTGTCTGTAACATGTTTGTAAAGCACTTCCAGCTCCTGGTTTTGAGCTTCTATCTCTTCTTTCTGACGAACTACTTGCTCGGTACGTTCAATTACTTTGGCTTCAAGTACACGTTCATTTTCACGCAGGTCTTCACGCATTTTTAAAAGTGCGGCACCCAACGTATCTTCTTTACTTAAAGGACGATAATGCGAAATAAAATTACCCGCACCCACTTGTTTGGCGAATTCTGTTGTCCGGGCCATGCCGTCAATAAGATCGTTCAAGGCGATTGACATTTCCCCGATCTCATCTTTTCTGTCTTTGATCCGCTCGGCTGGGAGCACACCTTTACCCATCATTAATAATATTTTTTTAAGCTGATGGATGGGGCGGACAATGGTGCGTACGGTAAAAAATGCAATTAATATACCTCCGAATACCAGGGTAATACCGATCCATACAACTATTTTTTGAAGCAGGGAAAATGAATTCAGCATCTCATCTGAATTTTTAGCGGCATTGGCATTCTGTTGATTGATGAGGGAACTCAGGTTTTCATTGATCACCTTAAATTTTACATCCAGTTCTTCAAATGGTATTTGTGCGGTGAATTTAATTGCAACCTCATTATAAGTATCAAAAGAATTCAGCTGATCCATAATATCATTCTGGTAGCTTTCAAACATTTGTTCTACCAATGAAAGAATGGCATCAATATTTTCCTGTTCATCCTTATTCCAGTTCCCTGAATATTTTTTTATTTTTCGTTTTAATTCGGGATACTCTTCTTTTATCAAGGTTCGGAGTGCCTTTTTATCCATGGCATCATTGCCGGTTTGCACATAGAACCATTTGGTGATCAGAAATTTCGAACGAATTAAAAGATAATCCAGCTCTTTTAGTGAAGCAACGGAAGGATTATAGATCTCGGTTACCTGATCGGTTTTTTTACGGCTGTCGTTAAGCGTTACGTTGGTAAATAAAAAGGCTACAATGGTTAAGAAAACAACCACGCCAAAGCCCAATCCTATTTTTCTTCCAATTGTAAATCGTAACTTCATAAAGTTAGGTTAGGAGTATGGTCCTGATTATTTTTGTTCAAGTTCTTTTAATTTTTGTTTGATCTGGTTTGATTTCTCAAATTCATTCAAACTAAAATAAATACCTGATAGCCCTAAAAGCGTTTCTTTACGGTTGGGGTCAAATGAATATGCTTTTTCCATGAATGGGAGAGATTCCTTAAATAAAGTGATGGAGTTATCCTGGATATCACTTAATGCTACAATGTCAAGATCATAATCCGATTGATTGATCAGGTCAACTGCCTGGTTATAGTATAAGATTCCCATGTTGTAATTAGCGCTGATGTTATTCGGATCCAATGCTAATACTTTAGCATAAGTAGCTTTGGTCAGGTTTAAAAATTCTGTTTTTGATTTATTGTTCTTGAATTTTTCAGTATATGTAGATGCCAATGCCAGTAAAAATTCAATATCTTTTTTCTGAATATTTACTTTTGAAGTATCTACCAAAGGGTAATATTCTTTAAATAATTCAAACATTGAAATGGCTGTTTTATAATGGATGGTATCCAGGTTATCTCCCACGCCATTGTAAATAGTAGTGGTTAAGTATTTAATTCCATTTACAGCTTGTAGTTTTTCTCCTTCCGTACCGTTCAGGGAAAACATCTTTTTAAAGGATTTTAATGATTCAAGACGTGCTGGTGAGTTATGGTCTGACCTTTCTCTTTCATTGAAAATAGTTTTATAGATAAAAGCGCGAACAAGCCAGGTTTGCATGTCGTTTGCTGTTTCAGGATGGGAAATAGCAATGTTTATAGCAGCCTTAGCGCTGTCTAACTGTTTTTGCTCTAAAAACGTATACGCAGCAAATGCCTTTTCCTGCTGCGCTTTCGCAACTACTGAAAAAATAAGCAGTAATCCGAAAATGAATGTTCTTTTAAAGTTTAACATTTGCTTATTACAAATATAATTAAAAAATTATTTAACCGCAACTGCCATCTCCACTAGGGTAGAAGCGACTTTTAGCTTATATTTTTCAATATTCGCTCTATTCAATTCAATTTTTTGTTTATTGTCGTTAATAATAAAATTGATACCGGCTCCTTGTTTTGCTAAACCCGGTTTATCAGTAACAATTAATGTGCTTTTACCTTTCATTTTATTGATCACATCAGTTATTTGAGCGGAGTTATCCGATAGCACATATACGATATTGTACTTATCCGTGGCACTGCAGGAGGATATATTCCTGATCTCAAATTTTTGACTGCCCACTGTTTTTGAATTCGCCATTTTACTTAATTCATTTAAAAGCGCAGAATTGGATCCCAAAACACCAACTACAAAATTGCCTTCCCGGTAGTTGGTTGGCCACTCAATGTATTTGGTAAAGTTGTAAATGTAAATGGCTTTGATTTTGGCATTGGCTTCTTCCGCCTGGTCAGTTATAACCGGTGCAGAGGAAGTAAAGAATATAAATGAGAATAATATGAAAAGTATTTTTTTCATTCAGTATAAGCGCATACAAAATGTACGCCAGCTTTATTAATTTTAATTAAGGGCAAATATACATTTTTTTGCCTATCAATTGTATGGTATTCGTTTTCTGATAGTTACAAAAAAATCGGACCCGGAAAAAGCTGTTTTCGGGTCCATTTTAAACGCATAAGTTGTCAACCGAATTATTTTTTTTCGGGCTTAAGAATTTCATTTTGTTGCTTTTCTTTCTTATGAAAGAATTGCTTGTAAGTTCGGAATGCGGTATAATTAAATGAGAGTTGAAAAACGCCAAAATTTACCTGGGCTTTTTCAAAAAATGTGGAGCCTGAAATGGTATAACGGGCAGCTATTGCAAAATTCTTCGTAATATCAATTTCAGTGCCTAACAAAAAGCCGTAGTCTGTATTTTTGATGGCAGTATGTTTTTCAACATTTACTCCATTCTTTTTTGAAGGATCCAATAGAACTATCTGGGAATTGGAAAATGTTGAGTATTGCATACCTATATTGAACCGGAAGCTTTCGCTTAATTTTAATTGTAAGTACAGCGGCACATCTATATAATAATAACGGTATTTAATAATGGGTGAATCCTGTTTAAGCCCCTTACCCGTGTATAAACATTCAAGAGCAATATTGATTTTATCCGTCACATTTACACTGTAAATAAAACCTCCATTAAATAAAATCCCCGATTTATAGCTATTTGTATCATTGATTAAATGGGAACTTGTTAAACCTATAGTGAAAAAAAAAGTAGAAGATGGTTTACTGGAATAAACAATTTGTGAGACAACAGAACCTGAAAAAAAGGAAAGCACCAATACTGCTATCAGTGCTTTGCATGAAATTGGTCTTAGCATATTATTTATTTACTACTTCGGTATCGCGCATATATTCCTTTTCAGTAATAGGCACATCATCTTTAAAATAATAGATGGGGCCGAATGAGGTAATCTTTTGAACGTATAAATGACCTTCATTGCCTTTTATAACGATACGCCTGGTGACTTTTGCATTGTTTTCAGTTGCACTTTCTTCTGTTATACCTTCGGGATATTTTTTTACCAATTCATTTCTAAAATCATCTTTATTTCTTGCTACCACTGTAGTAGTTGGTTTACCTTTTGACATGGCATCAATTTCCGCTATCTTATCCTTCGGATATTTTTCAATAGCCTTCACTATTAATGCATCCTGGTAAGCGTTTCTAGCCTGTTTGTAATCTTTTGTTCCAAAAAATTTATCTGCTTTAGCAATAAGATCTTTGTATTGTTGTTCCTTCCCTTTTGCACGTGCCAGGTCATCCATTAACCTGTTGACTTCAGAAATTTTTGTTAAAGGATAAGGCTCTGTTGGTTTTGCAGTTTGGGCTTCTTTGTATCCGGCCAATGCCGCTGGATAATCCTTTGAAGCAAGGGCGGCATCCGCTTTTGCAATAGCGGCATCATATAGTGCCTGGGCACCTTTATTTTTATTTTCATCGGCAATGATCTTTTCAACCCTGGCCAATTGATCTTTTGGATATTGTTCTGCAGCCTTCAGGCTTATTGCTTCGGTGTAAGAGGCTTTCGCAGTAGTGTAATCTTTTCCTCCAAAAGCGGCATCAGCTTTAGCAATGGCAGCTTTGTATTTAGCTTCCAACTCTTTTGCCAGGCGGTCTTTTTCTGCAGCGTCTTTTCCGGAAATTTCGGCAAGTAGTTTATTTATCTCATCAATTTTATCTTTTGGATATTGTTCATTTGCTTTAAATCCCAATGCTTCAGTATAACCGGCTTTTGCGGCATCATATGTTTTTGCCGTAAATGCTTTGTCGGCTTTGGCGATGGCAGCTTTGTATTTTTCCTCTGCAGCTTTTGCGCCCATTTCTTTTGCAAGGATGGCATCTATTTCCGCTAATTTATCTTTTGGATATTGTTCAGCAGGTTTTAAACCAATAGCATCAGTGTATCCTGTTTTTGCAACAGCATAGTCTTTTTTAGTAAGGGCGCCATCACCTTTAGCGATAGCAGCTTTGTATTTTTCTTCCAATGCTTTTGCGCCCATTTCTTTAGCAAGTATGGCGTCAATTTCAGCGATCTTATCTTTCGGATATTTTTCACCAGGCTTTAATCCCAATGCTTCATTGTAAGCTGTTTTAGCGCTGGTATATTCCTTGCCCCCGAAAGCCGCGTCACCTCTAACAATTGCAGCGTTATATTTTTCAGCCAGTTCTTTTTCTTTCGCCAGGCGATCTTTTTCACCTGCTTCTTTCGCGGCAGCATCAGCCAATAATTTATCGATCTCCGCAATTTTTGTTTTCGGATATGCTTCTGCAGGTTTAAATCCCAATGCTTCATTGTATCCTGATTTGGCTGCATCATAAGTTTTTGCTTTAAAAGAAGCATCTGCTTTGGCAATAGCAGCTTTGTATTTTTCATCCAGTTCTTTTGCACCCATTTCTTTCGCAAGAATTGCATCGATCTCCGCAATTTTATCTTTCGGATATTGTTCCGCAGGTTTTAACCCTAATGCTTCATTGTAAGAGGACTTCGCGGCATCATAGGTTTTTGCTTTAAGCCCTGAATCACCTTTTGCAATGGCCGCTTTGTATTTCGCTTCCAGTTCAGCAGCTTTTGCCAGTTTATCTTTTTCCGCGTTTGCATCAGCCAATGCTTTATCAATTTCCGCCAATTTATCTTTCGGATATTGTTCAGCCGGTTTTAAACCAACAGCATCAGTATATCCTGATTTCGCAACAGCGTAATCTTTTTTAGCGAGGGCTCCATCACCTTTAGCAATGGCAGCCTTGTATTTTTCTTCCAAGGCTTTAGCGCCCATTTCTTTTGCAAGCATCGCATCAATCTCCGCGATCTTATCCTTTGGATATTTTTCAGCAGGCTTAAATCCTAATGCTTCATTGTAAGCGGTTTTAGCTCCTGCATATTCTTTAGTGCCTAAAGCGGCATCTGCTTTAGCAATAGCTGCAGCATATTTTTCAGCAAGTTCTTTTTCTTTTGCAATACGGTCTTTTTCTGATTTTTCTTTATTCGCAAGGTCAGCTAGTAACTTATCGATCTCTGCCAGTTTTGTTTTCGGGTATGTTTCCGCAGGTTTAAATCCTAATGCTTCGTTATAACCTTCCTTAGCCGCATCATAGGTTTTAGTGGCCAATGCTTTATCCGCTTTAGCGATGGCGGCATTGTATTTTTCATCCAGTGCTTTTGCTCCAAGTTCTTTCGCAATCAGTGCATCGATCTCTGCAATTTTATCTTTTGGATATTGTTCCGCAGGTTTAAATCCTAATGCTTCATTGTATCCTCCTTTGGCAACATCATAAGTTTTAGCCTTTAAAGCGGCATCCGCTTTAGCAATTGCAGCTTTGTATTTGGCTTCCAATTCAGCAGCTTTTGCCAGTTTATCTTTTTCTACAGCAGCATCAGCGAGCAGTTTATCAATTTCAGCAAGTTTATCTTTTGGATATTTTTCTGCCGGTTTAAATCCCAAGGCTTCATTGTATCCTGCTTTAGCTGCATCGTAAGTTTTAGCAGCCAATGCTTTATCACCTTTCGCGATAGCGGCATTGTATTTATCATTCAGTTCTTTCTCTTTGGCTAGTTTGTCTTTTTCGGCTTTATCTTTTTCAGCAAGTTCAGCTAAAATTTTATCGATCTCCGCGATCTTATCTTTTGGATATTGTTCAGCAGCTTTTAATCCCAATGCTTCATTGTATCCCGCTTTAGCGGCATCATACGTTTTTGATTTGAGTGCGGCATCCGCTTTTGCAATGGCAGCAGTATATTTATCATTCAGCTCTTTATTCGCTTTATCTTTTGCTGCAAGATCGCCAAGCAATTTATCGATCTCCGCTATCTTGGTTTTAGGATATGCTTCCGCAGGTTTAAATCCTAATGCTTCATTGTATCCTGCTTTAGCTGCATCGTAAGTTTTAGTCGCAAAGGCCTTATCCGCTTTGGCAATAGCCGCATCATACTTAGCTTGTAGTTCTTTCTCCGCTTTTTCTTTATTAGCAAGATCGGCAAGCAACTTATCGATTTCCGCAATTTTAGTTTTCGGATATGCTTCTGCCGGCTTTATTCCCAATGCTTCATTGTATCCTGCTTTAGCGGCATCATAAGTTTTTGCAGCAAGGGCTTTATCTGCTTTGGCAATAGCTGCATCATACTTGGCATTTAATTCCGCATTTTTCGCCTCATCGGCAAGTAACTTATCAATTTCCGCTAATTTTGTTTTTGGATATACTTCTGCCGGTTTTAGTTTTAATGCATCATTGTATGCACCTTTTGCGGCAGGGTAGGTTTTCGCAGCAAATGCAGCATCTCCTTTAGCAATTGCCGCTTTGTAATCTGCTTCCAGTGCTGCATTTTTAGCCGCATCTGCAAGGAGTTTTTCTATCTCAATGATCTTGCCTTTTGGATAAGGCTCACCCACTTTTATATCCAGGGCATCAGTATAAGCTGTTCTGGCAGTCACATAATCTTTTTTGCCAAATGCAGCATCTCCTTTGGCAATTGCAGCCTGGTATTTACTTGCAATGGCAGCCTCCATTTCCGCATTTTTCTTTACATCTTCTTCTGCTTTTTTGTTGGCTTCATCTTCCACTGCTTGCAACCTGGCAAGTGCATCGCGAACCGATTGAGAATAATTTTTATCAAAATCAACTTCTTTTAGAGTATTATCATAATAAAACTTAGCCATGGGCTGCCCCAAAATGGAATTTATTTGAGATACAATGCTGGGATCTTTCGGCATTTCAAAAATGGATACTTCCAGGTCTTGTCCGCCAAATGGCTCTTTGGCACGTTCTTCGGGGATACCACGAGTTGAAAACAAAAACTTTTTAGAAATGTGTCCGCCTTTTGTTATAGTAAGTGTATAATCCGCTTCCTGGTCAAGCTTAAATGCAAATTTCCCGTTGGAAGTAGTTGTGATCTGCTGCACAACGGTTGAGCCCTTGGACAAAGTAACAATGGAGCCCTCCAGCTTCTTTTTGTTCTTCTTTACAGTACCCGTTACGCTATAATCCCATTGGGCTTTAGCTTCCTGCGAAGTAAATGTAAAAATAGCTATCAGGAATAATAACCAGAAAACACACTTAAGCGGCTTATTTAAAAAAGTATTTGGTGTATGAAAACGCATTCGTATCAGCTCCCCATCAATTATTTATCCAATTTTTTTATAACTGACAAATATGGTGAAAAAACGCTTAATTTTTTCAAATGTTTATAAAAGTTTTATAGTGTTTTTTTATGGCAATTTTTTAGTGATTTGTCGATAATTTCAATAATAAAATAAAAGTTAACTTTGCCCACATTTTAAAATAAAATTTATTAATGAATACCGAAAAAACAGATGTGTTGGTGATTGGTGCAGGCCCCGCGGGATGTATTGCAGCATCAATCGTTCATAATAACGGGCTCAAGGTACGTGTGGTTGAAAAAACGAAATTTCCGCGTTTTGTGATCGGAGAAAGTTTGCTGCCCCGTGTAATGGATCATTTAGATGAGGCCGGACTTTTAGAAGATGTAAAAAAGGGCGGTTTTCAGGAAAAATTTGGAGCCAAATTTTTGATGGATGATAAAGTATGTGATTTTAATTTTAAAGAACAATTTACTGCAGGTTGGACCTGGACCTGGCAGGTGCAACGTGCACAATTTGATGAGATCTTAGCGAAGGGTGTTGCAAAAAAGGGTGTGACTGTTGAATTTGAAACGGGTGTTACTGCTATAAAATTTAATGAAGATGAATCTTCTGTTACTACTGTGGAAGATGCTCATGGAAATAAAAAACAAATTGAGGCTCGTTACATTATTGATGCAAGTGGCTATGGGCGTGTGATCCCGAATATGCTGGGATTGAATAAACAATCCGGTTTTGATCCGCGCAAAACCCATTTCACACATTTTAAAGATCCCAATCGTCCTGAAGGTGTTGAAGGAAACCGTATTACCGTTGTGGTACATCGTCAACAGGTTTGGATATGGATCATCCCTTTTTCAACCGGAATTACTTCTGTAGGCTTTGTTGGTGATCCGGAATTTTTTAAAGATTTCCCCGAAGATAAAACAGAACGTATGAAAGCGCTTGTCGCGGATTGTGATTTTTTACGTGATCGTTTTAGAGATCAGGAAATGGTTTTGGAGGCACGCACTATTGAAGGTTATGCCATTACATCCACAAAATTTTTTGGTCCCGGTTATGTCACAGCAGGTAATGCTACGGAATTTTTAGATCCGATTTTTTCATCAGGAGTAACCTTTGCCATGGAATCAGGATCCACCGCAGCAAAATTGGTAAGCCGCAAACTCAAAGGCGAAACAGTTGATTTTCAAAAAGAATATGTTGACCACATGATGCAGGGCATCAACACATTTCGTACCTATGTTGCCAGCTGGTACAATGGCGATCTGCACCAGATCTTCTTCTCAAAAAATCAGGACCCTGGAATAAAAAGACAAATTTGCTCTGTACTGGCAGGCTATGTTTGGGACCTGAATAATCCTTTTGTAAAAAAGCATGAGCGCGCTGTAAAAGCATTGGCTACCATTATCAGACTGCAGAAGGCTTCTGCTAATAAATAATTGTTTTATCAAAACAGTAACAATTGGGTAGCATATAATAAATGGAAACAGTAGAGCTTATTGAACCAACTATTGTCCTGGAATCAGAACATATTGAAATGCTCAACGAATGGCTCGGAACAGGAGAGTATATTGTACCATTTACTTTGAATATGATCAATCAGATTTTTAAAAAAGTTGCAAATAAACGGAATGTTTTGTATGTTTGTACTTTATAGTTTACTATAAACTATAAACTAAGCAAATATGAATACGAAATCAAGCATAAAATACCTTCTTAAAGCTCATAATGCTATGAGAGTGAATGAATTAGCTGAATTAACAGGTGTCAGCAAACAAATGATCCATCGTGCATTGCTGAGCCTTGTGGAAGAAGAAGAAGTAATAAAAACAGGAAAAGCTCCGAAAACTTTTTATGAAATTGCGCGCCAAGTGTCAGAGCCTTCTGTTCCTTATGCTGCAGTTGAAAAATCAAAAGAAGATTTTTTAGATCAACATTACCTGTTGGTAACGGAAACAGGCCAGCGGTTGGAAGGAGTAAAAGCAATGCAATTTTGGTGTGAACGTCAAAAATTACCTTTTGAAAAAACAGTAACGGAGTACCTTGCCACCAGGAAAAAATACTTAAGCTATTTCGGAAACAATCAATTGATTGATGGAATGGAAAAACTTAAAAACACCAAGGGTTTTAGTGGCATTGGCCTGGATGAGTTGTATTACCTGGATTTTTATGCGATCGAGCGTTTCGGTAAAACCCGGCTTGGCACTCTTTTGCATTTTGCGAAACAAGGGCAAAACCGAAAACTTATGGCAGAAATTTGTGAAACTATAAGACCTGTATTACTTGAACTGATAAAAAAAGAAAAGCTGGAGGCTGTAGGTTATATTCCTCCAACAATTAAACGGGAGGTTCAGTTTATGAAAGTATTGCGGCAAAATCTTAATCTTACTTTGCCTCACTTGAATATTGTAAAGGTATCCGGTGAAATAGCCGTTCCGCAAAAAGCGCTTTCAAAAATTGAAGACCGTATAGCAAATGCAAAAGCAAGTTTGCAGCCTATTGAAAAAAGAAAATTTGATCGTATATTACTTATTGATGACGCAGTAGGTTCGGGAGCATCTATGAATGAAACAGGCAGGAAATTAAAGTCGGCCGGAATAGCAAAAAAAATTACCGCGCTCGCTCTTACAGGCAGCTATAAAGGATTTGAAGTAA
The DNA here is from genome assembly GCA_052389695.1 of Bacteroidota bacterium. Lineage (GTDB taxonomy): Bacteria > Bacteroidota > Bacteroidia > 2-12-FULL-35-15 > 2-12-FULL-35-15 > 2-12-FULL-35-15. The sequence goes on from JBQTHQ010000021.1 coordinate 77,660, forward strand.
TACAAGAGATATGATCCGGCTAATTTAAATCCGCGCAAGAAACATTTATTTATTTATGACCTCGCTTTGAACAAGGCTCCAGGCCACAGCGTTAGCAGCAAAAAGCACTTTGGTTTTATTCCAGGTGTTTTTAAATAAATCAGAATTACGATAGCGTTCCAGATCATCTTCACTTTCCCAATAACTGTAAGTAAAAAATACATGAGGCGAATTGGAATCATATAAAAGCTCAAGATGGGAGCAGCCTTCAAAATTCCGGATATGTTTTTTTGAAGCATTGAATATTTTTGTGAATTCTTTCACCTTTTTAGGCTCAAAGGTCATTTTTACAATTCGTATTATCATTGGAAACGTATAGTTATAGTGTCATTTAATTTTAAGTTAAGCATGCTGTTGGCTTTGTCATTGTTCATTGCTATTTCCAGGTGTCCGGTAGCATTGAACAAAGCAAGTATTTCTCCTTCAGGAACATCATTATAAGCTTTGCTCATTTTGGAAATTTCATAACGTGCAAATTCAATAATGAACTCACGGTTCTTGCCAATTTCGTTGAATAATCCCCGGCTGATATTGGTCATCACATTTCCATACGAATCAATGTAAACCACAGTTCCCCGGATCATATCTGCCATAGAAGTTGCCCGGAATGGCATGCGTTCCAGTAAGGCTGTTTTTGGTTTGCCCATTTGTTCGATCAATTCTCCTTTTGCAATACGGCAGGCTATTACAGCAAATATATCGCGGGTAGGGAACGTAGATGCGTTTGTATCAAGTTCAATGATCTTTTCGGGGTTCTTATCTAATAACAATGAAAAAATTCCATTATCGGCAGCTATAAAATAATGGCCATTTGCAAACACAATTACATGTGGCGATTGAGGTGAATATTCCGCTTTGACCCCAATAATATGAATACTCCCTTCCGGAAAGACCGGATAAGAATTTTTCAAAACAAAGGCTGCATCTTGTATATTATACGTAGGTATCTGGTGGGAAACATCCAGGAGGGTAACATCAGGCAGCCGGCTTATTATAGCGCCTTTGATGGCACTCACATAGTAGTCTTTTAAACCAAGATCAGTAGTGAGGGTGATAATCGCCATTTGTTAGTAATTTGTGATTTCTTCGAAGAAATCTTGCAATGATAAAAAACAAAAATAGTTATTTTCGTGCTTGTAAAACGATTTCATGTTTCAAGTTCCAGATTTCAAATTGAGAAAATCTGAAATTTGAGATCTGAGATCTGAAATCAAAGAATTTGAGTGAAAAAAAAATCATATTAGAAGACATTGCACCCATTGATCTGTATGGAGTGAATGATTCCAAACTGGAGCTGATCAAAAATCGTTTTCCGAAACTAAAGATCGTTGCCCGTGGTGAAGTGATCAAAGCCAATGGAGATGAGCAAGACCTCAACCAGTTAGAAATGGTGATCAATATCCTGATCGCTTACTTTAACCGCTACGGTAATTTAACCGAGAATGCGATCGAGCAAATTTTGGGAAACACCGGAAACCGCACCTCAAAAGATACAGCAGGCGAGGCTATGGGTGATGACGTGATCGTATTTGGAAATGGCGGATTGATCATTAAGGCACGAACAAAAAATCAAAGAAGGATCGTTGAAAGTATTTCCAAAAATGATATGGTGTTTGCGATCGGACCTGCAGGAACAGGAAAAACATATACAGCAGTGGCACTGGCAGTGCGTGCGTTAAAGAACAGGGAAGTGCGGAAAATCATTCTTACCCGTCCGGCGGTAGAAGCAGGTGAAAACCTTGGATTTTTACCGGGAGATCTGAAAGAAAAACTGGATCCGTATTTACAACCTTTGTATGATGCTTTGTTTGACATGATCCCTCCTGAAAAACTGAATTACAATATTGAAAACAAAGTGATACAAATTGCTCCGCTTGCTTTTATGCGGGGAAGAACATTGGATAATGCTTTTGTAATTTTAGATGAAGCACAAAATGCGACTGAAGCACAATTAAAAATGTTCCTGACACGGATGGGATCTTCTGCAAAATTTATGATTACCGGTGATATCACCCAGGTGGATCTTCCAAAACATCAGCCTTCAGGATTATTACAGGCGATCAAATTATTAAAAAATGTAGAAGGGGTTGAATTTATAGAGTTGGATGGAACAGATGTGATTCGGCATAAACTGGTGAAGAAAATTGTGGAAATGTACGACCAAATCAACGAAAAGTGAACAGAAACGAATTAACGAAAAACGACCCAACGAATTACTTAGCTAATAACCCATTAACAGATAACCAATAACCATTAACAGATAACTGAACCCATGATCAACGAACCAATTAACGCTACTAAAAAAATGAATGCGATAACAGAAACTAAATTCAATTTCCCGAAACAAAAAAGTTTTTATAAAGGAAAAGTACGTGATGTGTACAATATCAATGATGAAATGCTGGTAATGATCGTGAGTGATCGGATCTCTGCATTTGATGTAGTGCTGCCAAAAGGTATTCCATATAAAGGGCAAGTATTGAACCAGATCGCAGCGAAGTTTTTAAAGGCAACTGAAGACATTGTTCCCAACTGGGTAATTGCTGTACCTGATCCCATGGTAACAATTGGAAAATTTTGCGAGCCCTTTAAAGTGGAAATGGTGATCCGCGGATATTTGTCGGGACACGCATGGCGCGAATATAAAGCCGGAAAACGTACTGTTTGCGGTGTTGCCATGCCTGATGGAATGAAGGAGAATGACAAATTTCCTGAGCCGCTTTTAACCCCTACTACAAAGGCTTCTGTCGGACACGATGAAGATATTTCAAGGGAAGAAATTTTAAAGCAGGGGATTGTTTCAAAAGAAGATTATGAGCAACTGGAAAAATACACTCGTGCCGTTTTTCAACGCGGTACCGAAATAGCAGCTAAAATGGGTCTGATATTAGTTGATACCAAATATGAATTCGGAAAAAAAGATGGAAAAATATTTTTGATCGATGAAATTCACACACCTGATTCATCCCGTTATTTTTATAAGGAAGGATACGAAGACCGTCAGAAAAAAGGTGAGGCACAAAAACAATTATCAAAAGAGTTTGTTCGTGAGTGGTTGATGGAAAATGGTTTCCAGGGTAAGGACGGACAACAGATCCCTGAAATGACGGATGAAATAATTACTTCTATTTCAGAGCGCTATATAGAATTATATGAACACATCGTTGGAGAAAAATTTGTGAAAGCCGATGTTTCCAATGTGTTGAGCAGGGTAGAGAAGAATATTAATGGTTTTTTGAGTAAGTAATCTCACCTCCCTGCCCCCTCTCTTTAAGGAGAGGGGGAAATAAAAAAGCCCCAATCAAATTTTGATTAGGGCTTTTTTTAGGGGGTGAGGTTAAAATTTTCTTTTAAATTTCGGATTATTACCCTGACGAAAATTTTTCCCTCCGTTTGATTTCTTTTTATCACGGTCGCGGCCGCCACCATTATTGTTGGTACGTGGTACAAATGTTTGTGTGCTGCGCAATGCCGATGGGTCAGCTAAGTGAAGCTGTCCTTTGGAAAGTTCCTGCAATTGTTTTAAGATCACTTCATCATTTACCGAATCGCGGTTCCATGTCAGGTAAGAGCGTTTCATCAAATTTGCGATTTGTTCCACCAAAGCATTTTTTTCATCACCTTCCTTATATTCTTTTGCTTTTTCAATGATGCGCTCCACTGTTCGTCCATAATGTTTGTATTTAATAGCATTACTTGGGTATGCTACCCGTTCAGGTTTTGTCTGGAACGATTCCCGTGTAGGCTTAGGATAAGGGGAATCCACGTCCAGTTTAAAATCAGAAATGATAAATATATGATCCCATAATTTGTGTTTAAAATCAGTAACATCACGCAAGTGCGGATTTAACTGGCCCATCACATCAATAATGGCACGGGCTACTTTGTTGCGTTCTTCACGGTTCTTTACAGTAACAGCAAAGTCGATCATTTTTTGAATGTTTCGGCCATATTCGGGAATGATCAGGTGCGGCAGACTGGTATTGTACTCCATCTTAAATTAATTTGATAATTGTGTTTGGTTGGGTGATCAAATGTGAATTGAGAATTCAAAGGTAATAGTTTTATTACAATACACAAAATTAGTCCCTTTTATATACTTTAAAATTCTCTGCGATTTTCCTCATCTACTTTGCGTTCTCTCCGGTTAAACTTTTTCGGTAGTATCTGTAAATACCTGGAAAAATTCCTTTTTTTATACGGAGGATATTTGTTAAATTTGCAACTCTTAAAAAAATCGCAGACAATGAAAATATTAGTTTGTATCAGTAATGTACCCGATACCACTACCAAGATCAGTTTTACAAATAACGACACTACCTTTAATACGGCAGGTGTACAGTTTATTATTAATCCCTATGACGAATGGTATGCATTGGTCCGTGCACTGGAGTTAAAAGAAGCTCAAGGTGGAAATGTAACTATTGTTCATGTTGGCGGTGCTGACAGCGAAGCAACTATCCGTAAAGGATTAGCTATTGGTGCTGATGATGCGGTACGTATTGATGCTGATCCTGCTGATGCATTTGCAGTAGCAGGACAGATCGCTGCGTATGCAAAAGATAAAAATTTTGACCTGATCATGGCAGGAAAAGAAACGATCAGTTATAACGGTGCCATGGTTGGCGCTATGCTTGCTGAATTGATGAATTTACCGTTTGTATCCCTGGTTACTAAACTGGATATAGCCAATAATATAGCCACCATTGAACATGATATTGATGGAGGTGTAGAAGTAGTTGAATGTCCATTGCCATTAGTGCTTTCCGCAAACAAAGGAATGGCCGAAGCCCGTATCCCGAACATGCGTGGCATCATGGCTGCACGTACCAAACCGTTACAAGTAGTGCCTGCCGCTACCGTAGATAAATTAACAAGTATTGCTTCTTATTCATTAACTCCCGGACGTACTGCATGTAAATTTATTGATGCTGCTACTCCGGAAAAATTAATTGAGTTATTACACACAGAAGCAAAAGCAATATAACCAAGATTGTCATTCCGAATTCCTTTCTTTTCTGAAAGGGTGAGGAATCTCTTTTAAAATGAGATTTCTCTCTGCGTTCGAAATGACAAATAAAAAACTTAAAACTATTTAAAATGTCGATACTAGTATATACCGAAATATCAAAAGGCAAGATCAAAAAATCTTCATTGGAAGCCGTTAACTACGGGAGCCGAATCGCTGCACAATTAAATACCACAGCTACTGCGGTTGTTGTTGGTGATGCTGATGTAAGCGACCTTGGTAAGGCGGGGGCTAAAAAAATATTGAAACTAAAAAACGATAAGTTAGCCGGACTTAACGGCCAATATCTTGCTGCTGCCATTGAACAAGCTGCAGCCGCTGAAAATGCGGATGTGATCATTTTTTCTCATGACTTTACAGGCAAAGAAGCAGCACCTCGCATAGCTGCTAAATTAAAAGCAGGTATTGTTGCAGGAGCAGTTGATAATCCTGTAATTTCCGGAACTTCCTTTCAGGTAAAAAAAAATGTGTTTTCAGGGAAAGCGACAGCCTTATACAATATTAATTCGGCTAAAAAGATCATTTCTTTATTGCCCAATTCCTTTGCGGTTGAATTAAAAGACGGTACTGCAGAAGTGGTAGATTTTGCTGTGAATTTGGATGCGTTAAACTCTCCTATAAAAGTAAAAGAAGTAAAGAAAGCCACCACTGAATTAAATTTGCCTGATGCAGAACTGGTTGTTTCCGCAGGCCGCGGATTAAAAGGCCCGGAGAATTGGGGGATGGTTGAAGAATTGGCGAAAGAATTAGGTGCCGCTACGGCCTGTTCTCGCCCGGTTGCGGATATGAACTGGCGTGATCATCATGAACACGTGGGACAAACAGGTGTTGCCATTCGCCCCAACTTATATATTGCCATAGGTATTTCAGGAGCTATTCAGCACCTGGCAGGCGTTAACGGAAGTAAAACAATTGTTGTAATTAATTCCGATAAAGAAGCGCCTTTCTTTAAATCTGCAGATTATGGTATTGTGGGTGATGCATTTGAAGTGGTTCCGAAGTTGATTGCTGCAGTGAAAAATTTTAAAGCGAACCACAATTAAAAACCGAAGATCGGAAGGTCGAATTCGGAATTTTCGTATTTTAGTATTACTATGATATTCCCGATTAATAAAGGAGATAAGAGGATTAAAAAAGATATTTGTGAAAAAAGTTAAATTAGAAATAGTAGGCTTATCCTACAGCCAAACACAAACAGGAGCGTATGCTTTAGTGTTAGGTGAGGCTAAGGGTAAACGCAGGTTACCTATTATTATTGGCGGTTTTGAAGCACAGGCAATTGCTATTGAACTGGAAAAAATGACACCCAGCCGTCCTCTTACTCATGATCTCTTTAAAAGCTTTGCCGAAGGATTTAATATCAATATTAATGAAGTGATCATTTATAACCTGGTGGAAGGAATATTTTTTGCCAAGCTGATCACACATGATGGGAACAAAGAAGTGGAAATTGATGCCCGTACTTCCGATGCCATTGCACTTGCTGTTCGCTTTAACTGTCCAATTAATACGTATGAATTTATCCTGTCACAGGCCGGAATCATTTTAGATGATGATGCACTTGCTGCTGCGAATGACAATATAGATGCGGATGATCTGGTAGAAGTGGAAGAAACGGATTATATTAAAAAATCGACTGAAGAATTAAAACAAATGCTGGAAGCGGCATTGAATGATGAGGATTATGAAAAAGCTTCACGGATACGTGATGAATTGAATAATCGTAAAAAATCTTAAACCCCTCCTTCTGCAACTACTGCAGGTATTTTATCGTAGAACTTTCCGGTTATATTGGTCTGTATTCCCGCTACTTTCGTCTAAATTAACATGGAATACTGTTGTTTGGAAGGAATTAAATACATATTTTTATAAAATACATAAACTCTAATTTATGCTAACAACAGATACTTTCGAAGTTAAAGTTCAAAAAACGTCTAAGTCACGTGTGACTGAACTTGATTTTAGCAATCTTCCATTTGGTAAAACTTTTTCGGACCATATGTTTATGGCTGATTATAAAAATAACCAGTGGGGAAACGCACAGATATTGCCTTATGGGCCGGTTCCCATGAGTCCTTCTTCGTCCGCATTACATTATGGCCAGGCTATTTTCGAGGGAATGAAAGCATATCGTAATGATAAGGGTGAAGTATTGTTATTTCGGCCTTTGGATAATCACAAGCGTTTGAACATTTCCGCAGAACGTATGGCAATGCCTATGGTTCCACAGGAACTATTTATAGAAGCCCTTAAACAATTAGTGAAACTGGATAAAGAATGGGTGCCTTCCAGCGAAGGGGCATCCCTTTATATTCGTCCGTTTTTAATTGGTACTGATGAATATATTGGGGTTAAACCATCCGATGCATACCGTTTTTATGTGATCACATCACCTACCGGATTATACTACAATGAGCCGGTTAAAGTATTGGTGGAAACAAATTACATACGTGCTGTTGAAGGCGGAGTAGGATTTGTAAAAGCATCAGGAAATTACGGCCGTTCATTATTTCCAACTAAACTAGCGCAACAACGCGGGTATCACCAGATCATCTGGACCGATGCACGTAACCACCGTTACCTGGAAGAATCAGGAACTATGAATTTGATGTTTGTAATTGATGATGTATTGATCACAGCACCATTGGGTGATACGATCCTTGCAGGTATTACCCGCGACAGCGTATTGACATTGGCACGCGACTGGAAAATGAAAGTACAGGAACGTAAAATAAGTATTGATGAGGTGTTGGAAGCACATAAAAACGGGACATTGGAAGAGGCATTCGGAACCGGTACAGCTGCCACTATCGCACATATTTCACTAATAGGTTTTGAAGGCAAAGATTATGTATTGCCACCGGTCAAGAACCGCATTTTTTCTAATAGGGTGTCCCAAGAGCTGAATAATATCCGAAAGGGAAGGGTTGAAGATGTGCATCATTGGATGTATAAAGTAGGATAGTCTACGAATTACGAATCTATACGAATATACAAATTACTAATTCAAACGAATTAAATTCCCTCCTTGGAGGGGTTAGGGGTGGGTAAAAAATAACAATAAAAAACTCCGGCTATGGCCGGAGTTTTTTTTATAATCCGGATTCTTCCCTGGACGAAGAAAATAATTTTGGAAACAAAGCAAGGAATCTCATACATGTACGGGAAAGAAAATAGGCGATAAGGTTTATTGATCGCTTGATAAATGTATTGTTCTTTATGTAAATAGTATAATCGATCTTTTCACAGCCAGTATTTACGACGGTTTGCAGATGTTCCTTTAGATCATATATAAATGCTTCATCCCTTACATCCACATTTAACTCAATACTGCTTAACGCACTTAAGTGATTTAAATTAAAAGAGCCGATCGTTACCCATTTGTCATCCACCAAAGCTAACTTTCCGTGCAATACTGACCTTTTCCATTCATAAATACTAATACCCTGTTTTAAAAAAGATCCATACAGGTGATATGCCGCTTTATTCAGGACGGGTATATCTGATATGCCGGCCAAAATAATATTTATTTTCACTCCTCTTTTCGCAGCTCTGCCTAAAGCATATTTAATTTGAGTGCCGGGCAAAAAATAACTTGATACCAGTGTAATGGAATGTTTGGCATTTCGGATTGCGCGCGTATAACTTTTTGAGATCTCATTTTTACCTCTCAAACGGTCATTTTGTCGCAGTTGTAAAACAATAGCAGGGTCAATTTTTTTATAATTATTTATTGCATTTTTAAAAGTGTCGAGTTTGAATTTTTTATCGAAGATCTGTGTACATATTTTATCGATCTCTTTACAAATGTTTCCTTTAATAAGTATCGCATAATCCAGCCAGGGTATCGTGCGCTCGTCCCCTTTGTATTTATCTGAAATATTTATTCCTCCTATCAATGCAATTTTACTATCAACTACAAGTATCTTATGATGTAACCGCCTGGCAACGCGTATTGCATCCCAGGAAAGAAAAGGGGCAAACCAACGGAAGATAATTCCCGATCTTTCTATTTCTTCTATAAAATTTTTGGAAAGGGATTTTGAACCAAAAGCATCCAACACAAGATTAACATTTACACCTCTTGCAGCCGCTTGTTTTAATTTATCAAGAATGCGTCTGCCGGTTGCATCGTTGTCAAAAATATAGGTTTGTAAGTGAAGTGTATGTTTGCCGGAATCAATAATATGTTCCATTGTATCAAAAAAATCATTTCCACTATGAACTAATTGAACTTCATTCTCTTTTTGCAAAGACATACTTTGTATTTGAATTAACAATCATTAAGTAATGGTGAGCTATTATATATACTGTTTTATCTTCTAAAATGTTTTATTAAGGCACTTATTAATGTTTTTTTGCCTAGCATTCCTTTCCAGCCACCGCGGATTAGTATAAATCCCGGAACACTTATTAATACAAATGGAACAGGCCAATACTTTTTATATGTTCCAATAAAACTTACGCCTACAATTAAAAATCCGATGAACATTCCGCTTGCAAAAAATAAATTGTAGATCCAAGGCGAACGTTTGTAATAATCTTCATCCGTTTTCTCTTTGTGGATTGCATTAAAATTTTCCCAGTCAAAATTGAAATTAATATTGTGCAGGTTATTGTATGAATCGTTTTTTATGGAAGAGCCATAATATTGCTTTTTTCGGTCGGCATCCGCTTTGGCAGCATCCACATAATTTAATTTTACATCATACAAATAACGTTTGTGTTCATCTGTTAATACCTCATACGCTTCTTTTACAATAACAAATACTTCCTGAGCTTTGGGAGAATTATTTACATCGGGGTGAACCAGTTTTGCTTTAATACGGTAAGCATGTTTGATGTCTTCCAGGCTGGCATCGCGAGATAGTTCTAATATTTTGTAGTAATCATACACGCTCTAAAGTTATAGCTTATATATTATAAGTCAAAAAGGAGCCTGCCTTTTTTGTTTCGGATTGATTTTTGTATCTTTAATTCTGAAAATAAACTAATCAAAAAAATAAAATCATGAAAAGAACGATTCAATTGTTATCCACTACTGTTATAATTATGTTGGTTGCTACTGCCTTTATGCCGGCAGTTGGTCCTGAACTGGAAATTGGCGCTACAATACCCAAGGCAGATACAAAAATGATGGATGTGAACGGTAAAGAAGTGTCGCTAGCGGATACAAAAGGAGAGAATGGCTTATTGGTAATATTTTCCTGCAATACCTGCCCGTATGTAAAACTCAGTGAAACACGTATCAAAGAAATTGCTGCATTAGCGAAAAAAAATAAGGTAGGAATGATCGTGATCAATTCTAACGAAGCACAACGTGAAGTGGAAGACTCATTTGATGCAATGAAAAAATACGCTGCTGCACAGGGGTATGATTTCAGTTATGTAGTGGATAAGAATTCACAAGTGGCCAATGCATTTGGCGCTACAAAAACACCGCATTGTTTTTTATTCGATAAAAAAGGATTGGTGTACCGAGGTGCTATCGATGATAATATAAAAGAACCAGCTGATGCGAAAGAGCATTATTTGAAAGATGCCATTACGGCAATAGCAACGGGTAAGCCTGTTAAAACAAATTCTACTAAATCTATTGGTTGTTCGATCAAACGGTTAGAATCATAAATTATTATGCTATTATAACTAATATGAAATATCCCGTATTTTTGCGGGATATTTTTTTATAGCACGAAATTAAAATGGAAAATCAATACAACTACGTTACAAAGCTGGATGTTAAATTCGAACATTTGAAAAAAATGGATGTAACTCAAATGGTGAAGGAATGCAAGGACAAATGGTTCAATCAAACATTAACACAAGTGAATGAGAGTGTGGTAAGACTTGGAATCGTGGAGGGAGAGTACCACTGGCATAAACATGATGATGAAGATGAATTCTTTTTTGTTTTGGAGGGTCAATTATTAATTGATCTGGAAGATCAAACAATCGAATTAAATCCTAACCAGGGAGTAACAATTTTAAAAGGTGTGATGCATCGCCCAAGAGCTCCTAAAAAAACCGTGATGTTAATGGTGGAAACAAATACCATACAACCTACAGGCAGTTAATTTTTTTTCTCTTTATAATGGTACTCTTTCAGCAGCAGATCAATATCTTTTATTAATTGATTTATTTCCAGGGAGTCGGTGCCATCATAAAAACCACGTATACGTTTGTCTTTATCGATCAGAGCAAAATTTTGTGTATGAATAAAATCATCAGGTCCGCCATCACCTTGTTCTGCATTTAATAGATAGCCAGCTCTGGCAATTCCATACAATTTCTTTTTATCACCTGTAACAAACATCCATTGTTTTGAATCTGCATTGTATTTTATAGCGTAGGCTTTTAATTGTTTCACGGTATCAATTTCAGGATCTACAGTGTGTGATAGAAATTTAACTTCAGTATTATTTTTAAAAGCAGCATTCACCCGCTCCATTTGTGAACTCATCACCGGACAAATACTATGGCAGGTGGTAAAAAAGAAGTCTGTTACATATACACTTCCCTCAAAATGCTTTTCTGTAACTGTTTGTCCATCCTGGTTAGTAAAACTGAAGTTAGGGATGGTATGATAAGCAGTATCGGTTTTTCCATTTTTAGATTCATAACTTTTTTCTCCATAAATTGGCAGGTAGCGTGCCGGTTTGTCCGTATCATAAATAAAAAAGGCGTATATAAATACTACGGCAGCTATGACCAGTAAGAACAGGTTGATGAATTTTGGTTTCATAATTAATTTTCTCTATTTTCATTTCGACCGCCGGAGAAATCTTGCTAGTTAGCAAGATTCCTCACTCTTTCTGAAAATGAAAGAGATTCGGAATGACAGTTTTAATGGTTTATACTTTCAATTTCAGTTTTTAAAAATTCATAATTTATTTTTTTCTCAAAAAAATGACGGACATTCTTTTTGTTATTGATTATCAATGTAGCGGGAATAGCACCTGTCCATTGTTCTGATATTTTTGGAATAAAATAATTTCCATTCAGTTCATCCAGCAATACTACTTCTGATCTTATTTTTTTATTGATTATAAAAGGTAGAAGCTTTGTTTTCAGGTCCTCTTTAAAATCCATACTCACCAATACTATTTTTACGTTACTGTTTTTGTATTGAGAAGTAATACTATCGAAATCCGGCAGTTCCTTTATGCATGGTACACACCAGGTTGCCCAAAAATTAACAATATAGGTGGTGTCTGAATTATTTTTGATGCGGTTTTCCAGGTCAGTGATCTTCCATACCGGCACATGTTGAGCATTACTAAAAATGCTTAAGAGAAAAAGAAATATTGTCGAAATTATTTTCATGATTTCCGCTTTATGATAAAGCCATTTTCTACTTTGGTAAATTCAACTTTAGGATAATATTCCATGGCCGGAGCTGCGGAAAGCAACAATAACATGGTTTGTTCGCCAATTTCATTTTGCGTGAGCTGGATCAGTGTTTTACCGATACCTGATTTTTGATATTCTTTTTTTACAGCCAGATCAGAAAGGTAACAGCAATAGCAAAAATCGGTGAGTGAACGGGAAATGCCTATCAATTCAATACCATTCCATGCAGTGATAATCAGGTTGGCATTATCCAACATCGTCTGTATTCTTTTGATATCCTCAACAGGGCGAATAATACCTGAGCTTTTAAACACATCAATTACAGCCTGTGCAGATACTTTTGCATTTATTTTGAATTGAATTTTCATGTGATTAAATAGGATTACCTGAATAGTATCAAAGGTATTTAATATTATTTGTTTAGAGCTTGTTTAAATTTCAGTTGATAAAAATAATAAAGGGCAATCAATATCAAAAGTAAAGCTACATTATTTAGGGTTTTAACCACAAAACTCAAAAATATGTATCCAACTAATGTTACT
>JBQTHQ010000022.1:0-44568 GCA_052389695.1 Bacteroidota bacterium
TCAGCTGCATGACTAATTTTTTTGTAATCCCATTCGGGGTAATAAGATGTTGCGCCCGCAATTATTAATTTTGTTTGTTCTCTAACAGCAATTGCTTCAACCTTATAAAAATCAACACGGCCGGTACTTTCTTCAACACCATAAAAGCTGGGGACATATAATTTTCCTGAAAAATTCACAGGAGATCCATGCGTAAGATGGCCGCCATGCGAAAGATCAAAGCCTAAAATTTTATCGCCGGGCTTTAAAACACCTAACATTACTGCGGCATTTGCTTGTGCTCCTGAATGAGGCTGAACATTTGCCCATTCAGCATTAAATAATTGTTTTACGCGGTCAATTGCAAGTTGTTCCACTTTATCAACCACTTCACAGCCACCGTAATAACGTTTGCCGGGCAAACCTTCAGCATATTTATTAGTTAGAACAGAGCCCATTGCCTTCATAACCTGTTCGCTCACATAGTTTTCAGATGCGATCAATTCAATGCCAATGGTCTGGCGTTTTTTTTCTTCACTGATAAGTTCAAAGATGTGGTTGTCTTTTTTCATAATAAAAGGGTTTTGGAGGAACAAAAGTAAAATTTATTTGATTGCATTGCGCTTACTGATATAATTTTATTTTGATGAGATGGTCCCTGTTTTTTCAGATAATTTAAAAGCGGGGAATAAAATCATTAATATTATTGGCGACTGTGCCATCCCCATCAGGTACCTGGCGAATTCATATGTTATTTCAGAAGCATTTGGGAAGATCATGCCGGAAACAATAAAAGATCCTGAAACAATTAACAGAACAACATAAACAAAAAAGGTGATGATGTTGTATTTTTTGTTTTTAAACAGCAAATGAATTGTGGCTAATGTAATCAGAAAATAAATGATGCTAAATAAAAAGGTTAATGCCCATTTTAAATAAGTAAGAGTATTGTAATTCCAATTTTCCAGAAAAAAAAGTGAGGAGGGGAGGGAATAGGTTAGATCATAGTCCCATGCTTTAAGTAAAGCATTGATGTTTTTAAAAATGAAATCCCTGTAATAACCAAAAAACAAAAATAAACAGGCAATAAAAGATAAAAGCAGGCCTTTTTTGACAGGTTTCATTTAGGGATAACAGAAGAACGAAATTACAATTAATTATTCGATCTGTTGTAGTTAAAAAATTGTCTTTTAAAACTCACGTTTTTTTACCATTTTTTATAAATAGTGCTTATTTGCTTTATTCACAAAAGAGTTTTAGATAAATACCATTAAAGCTTCGACTAATAAAACAAATATGCTAACAATTATGTTAAAAAATATCAGTATTCGTTCCACTTTAATTGCTTTATTAACTAATTTTGCAGTATATAATTAACTATGTATTTAACTGAGTTTTCAGGTGGTTTAAAATTAAAAATGGATGAAAAAAAGTAGTTTCTTTCTACTTATAGTTTTCCTGGTTATATACTGCAATTTATTTTCGGCTACCTATTATTCAATAACATCAGGTAACTGGAACACTGCCGCAACATGGTCAACATCCGCCTGTGGTGGCGCTGTTTCTACAACCGTTCCTGGAGCAGCAGATAATGTTATTATTTGTTCAGGAACTATCGTTACAATGAATGGCAATCCAGGAGCCTGCCTTTCTTTGACTATTTATGGAACAGCTAATTGGGCAAACGCGCGTACCACCAATGTGGGTACAGGAGGACTTGTTTTAGACGGTACAGGATCCATAACAGGGACTGCTACCGGCATTTTAAATGTAGCAGGGGCATTTACAGTTCCGGTAAGCGGCAATGTAACGATGGGAAGGCTTACCACAACTGTTACAGGTGCAACAACAATAGTAGGAACAATAACCATTAATTCGACTACTGGGACAAAAACGTTTGCTGATGTAACTATTAATAGCAGCGGTACATGGACATCAACAGTTGCCCCAGCCATAACCATGGCAAGTGTGACTACGAGCGGAGCATTTAATTGCAATTCGGGCACTTACACGATTAACAATAATTTCTCTGTACTTGATCGCACAACTAATTTTGAAGGTTCTATAGGTGGAACTCTAAATGTGAATAGTGGCGCTACTTTGAATATACCTACCGGTGTGTTTTCCGTTACAGGTCAGACAACCGTTTCGGGAGCACTAAATATTACCACAACAACAGGAACAAAAACATTATCAAATATTACCGTAAATACGGGCGGACAGTGGAATGCAACTGTTGCAGCTGCTGTAACGGTTACCGGAAGTGTAATATCCAATGGCAGCTTCAATTGTAATTCTGGTACTTATACCGTTAACACTAATTTTTCTGTAAATGCTGGAACAACTAATTTTGAAGGTTCCATAGGAGGAACTTTATCTGTAGCTTCGGGAGCAACCATTAACTTTCCTACTGGCAATGTTTCAGTTACGGGAACCTCAACAATTTCAGGAACACTAAACATTAATACAGCTACGGGAACAAAACAGTTTGGAAATATTGTTGTTACTTCAACAGGTATATGGGACGCCAGCGTTGTAGAACCAGTTACTGTAAATGGAAGCATTACTACAAATGGTACATTTGATTGTAGTGCCGCAACTTATACCGTTTCCGGTAATGTTGCTGTGAATGCCGGGACCCTTGGGTTTCAGGGGTCGATAGGCGGCACACTTAACATAAGCTCTGGTGCCGCAATGAATATTTCTACCAGTAATTGCGCTGTTACAGGTCAAACAACTATTTCGGGAAATCTTAATTTTACTACAGCTACCGGGGCAAAAACATTTAGCGACATAATGATCAATGCCGGAGGGGTATGGAACTGCTCTATTGTGGAGGCATTTACAATCAGCGGTAATTTTCAAAATAATGGAACTATAATTTCTAACACGGGCGTTTATACATTTTCAGGTACAGCAAAAACGTTTAGCGGAAGCTGGTCCTGTATATTTAGTAGTATTTCCATCAGCGGTAGCTATACCAATACTGATTCTTTAACGGTATTGACAAATATGGGTGGAACAGGGACTTTTACTCAAGGAGTCAACTCATGGCTTGGTATGGGGGATGTAACACCTCCCACTATCATTACTGCTACAGCAGCTGGAAATAAAGTGTATTATTTTGGTTCTGTTAACCAAACCGTACGTGCAA
This sequence comes from Bacteroidota bacterium, assembly GCA_052389695.1. GTDB lineage: Bacteria > Bacteroidota > Bacteroidia > 2-12-FULL-35-15 > 2-12-FULL-35-15 > 2-12-FULL-35-15. The sequence continues at coordinate 3,134 of JBQTHQ010000022.1, forward strand.
TTACTTACCATGATATTGAAATTGTCAGTACGGGAGGAACCGTTACTGCAACCGGAACATATACAGTAAATAATAATTTTATCGTGACCGATGGCACTGTTTCTTTTGGAAGTGTTACTGTTGCGGGTAATTTGTCGGTCGCAACCGGCTCAGTCGTAAACATTGGAGGGACTTCTCCCGCTATCAGCGGTAATACAGTTATTAATGGTACGATTAACATTACCGGTACAGCAGGTACAAAAACATTTAATAATCTTATTGTAAACACGACAGGTAGTTGGAATTCTTCTGTTAATGAAGGATATATTGTTAATGGCAACATCCAGAATGATGGAGTATTTACCTCGGGTAATGGTATTTATACGCTTGCAGGAACAGGAAAAACGCTTAGTGGTGTAACAGCAACAAGCATTAACAATATTACCTGCACAGGTTCTTATACAAATAATTTTATTTTAACAGTAAGCGGGAGCCTTGCAGGTACTGGAACATTCATCCAGGGTATTGGCGCCACTTTAAATTATTCCAGCCTCAGTAGTATATCTTTATTTACGGTTGCGGTTTTCGATGCATCTGCTTTAGGAAATGTTGTAAACTACACTGGAGCAGGTGCACAAAATATAAAAAATCCATTTGCAGGAATTTATTACCATTTAATGCTTTCCGGAGGTGCAGGGATAAAATCGCTTACGGCTGCAACAATAGTAAATGGTAATTTGTCTATCGGATCAGGAACAATCTTATCTGCTTCCGTTGGCAATTATAATATTAATCTGGCAGGCAATTGGATCAATGATGGAACTTTTATAAGTGGAACTGCCACAGTTACAATGAACGGAAATGCTTCCCAGGATATAGGAGGATTATCCATAACAAGTTTCAATAATCTAGTTATTTCGAACACCAATGCTGTAGTAACGGCAAGTATCGATTTTAGCTCGAATGGAACTCTTACAATAACCAATAATGCCATACTATCCCCTAATGCTGCAGTTGTTGTTGATGGAACGGGAACTTTAACCGGTACAGGAACTGCAAGGGTTACACGTATTGCCACGACAGCTGATTTTCTTTCACAATACATGATTTCAAACAAAACACTTGCAAATCTTACTATCGATTACACTGGTGCGGGCGATCAAACGGTTAATTCAACAAATTACGGGACATTAATAATCAGTGCAAATGGCACCCGGACAGTTACATTGGATAATAGCTCCGTAATTGCTGTTTCGGGTTCTTTTTCTCCGGCATCAGCAAATATTTCTTATATCATAACCGGCAGTACAGTGGATTTTAACGGAAGCAGTTCTCAAACAATTCCTGCTTTTTCTTATAATAACTTAACATCCTCCTCAACAGGCGATAGAACGCTTGCATCTTCCGGAACAATAGGAATTGCAGAGGTGTTTAATCCGGGAGCAAACACTTATACAACTACAGGAAGTACAGTCGATTTTAATGGCACTGCACAAACTATTCCTGCATTTACATTTTACAATTTATTAACTTCTGCGGGAACAAAAATGTTATCAGCTAATATAAATATTGATAATACAATAACCATTTCAGGCGATTTGGATGTTACTGCCGCTAATTATTCAGTTAATGTTGGGAAGGATTGGATCAATAATGGTACGTTTAATGCACAGCAGGGTACGGTATTATTTGATGGAAATACGCCTCAGTCAATAGGAGGCAGCAGCAATACTACATTTTATAATATGACACTGAATAATAATGCAGGAGCAAGTTTGATTTCAGGACAGAATTTAATAGGTACTCTCGCTTTAACCTCAGGAACTTTTACTACTACAGGACAAACATTTACTTTATTATCCACAGCCAGCAGAACAGCACGTATTGATGCAATACAAGCTGGAGCTGATATTACAGGCAATATTACCATGCAACGGTATATTACTCCGGGTACAAGCGGGTGGATGCTTTTATCAACACCAATTATAGGAGCTACTTTGCAACAATGGAAAGACGATTTTATAACAGGGGGGTTCCCGGGATCACATTCCCCTTCCACAACCAATTCTTCTATTGTTAGTTATGATGAAACATTGCCGGGAGTGTATGATGATGGTTATGTTACCCCTTCTAATATAACAGATCCCATAATTGCCAACAAAGGGTATTGGGCTTATGTTTTAACGGACTCAGTAGTAGTTGTGGATGTGACAGGCCCGGCACTCAAAAACACTCAAACTTTTCCTGTAACATATACGGATGATGTTAGTCAACCTGCTTCAGAAGATGGCTGGAATTTGATTGCAAACCCCTATCCATCAACAATAGACTGGGATGCAGCTGGCTGGACAAAAACAAATGTAAACGATGCAGTTTATGTTTATAACCCAACATTAGATCAATATACCAGCTATGTTGATGGAATAGGAATTAATGGAGGGTCTAATTTAATAGCATCTTCACAAGGTTTTTTAGTTCAAACAAATGCGGCAAATCCGGTTCTTGAAATTACAGAAAATGCAAAAGCACCTGCTGACGCTACTTTCATAAGAAGCCAGTCAGTTACTGATGATATTATAAAACTAGATCTGACAGGAAATAATTATAAGGATGAAACTGTTATCCGTTTTAATTCCAATGCAGCAAACAGTTTTGATGATGATCAGGATGCAATGAAATTTTTTAGTTTTAATTCGGCAGTGCCAGGTATAGCAACACGAATGGGAAAAGTTAATTACTCAGTGAATTCTTTGCCATCATTAACCAGCGATTTGTCAATACCTGTAAAAGTTCAAGTGGGCATTTCCGGCACATATACTATTAAATTAGATTCGCTGACTAATTTGTCATCAAGCTCATGTTTGATATTAGATGATTTGCTTACAGGTACGAAGACAGATCTAAGAATCTCTCCGGAATATTCTTTTTATATAAGAGATACAACGAAGGCTCCGCGCTTTAGGCTCCATATTGGCAATCCAATACAAGCCACAGCAGCTTCTCCTTCTTGTAATGGAAGTTCTAACGGTATGCTAACGGCAAAAGGTATTGGTGCTGGCCCCTGGGAATATATATGGAAAGACAGTCAAAATACGGTCGTTCAGACACATTCGAATATAAATGGTGTGGACACTTTATTTAATGCTCCGGCCGGGTCGTACACGGTAGAAATAAATGGCAATACTAGCTTGTGTGGAACTTCTCTTAAAACAATCGTGAATCTTACTGAACCAGGTCCAATTTTAGTTCAGGCAAATATAACAGATGCAAGTTGTTCAACCGTTTCAGATGGCTCAATTACTATTACTGCAACAACAGGGGGGCAGGCTCCTTATACCTATAATTGGTCAGATAGCGCTACCACTTCTGCTAATATGAATATTGCAAAGGGAACATATTTGCTTACAATTTCTGATAAAATCGGTTGTGTAAAAACCTATACCTATACCGTAAGTTCAAATGTAACTGTAACATCGTTATTTAATATGAGTGTTGATACGGTTGATCTTTCAAATAATGCTCCTGTTGCTTTTTATAATACATCAATTGGCGCCATAACATATTCTTGGGATTTTGGTGATAGTTCCCCGGTCGATAATTCTGAAAATCCTGTTCATACTTATTTAATGCCGGGAACTTATACAGTAACTTTAACGACAACTAATGGCGCCTGTTCTGATGTTATTACTAAAACAGTTATAGTTCAGGGAGTAACTACAATAACGGAAAACACTTCTTTGGATGATTATATAAAAGTAATTACAGGGGATAATTCTATTGATCTTATATTTAATTTTAATGAGTTAACTAATGCTGTAGTTGATGTTTATAATAGTATTGGACAACAAGTAGTTATGAGTAAAAATATTAAGGTTCATAAAAATAGAATTTCTATTGATATTAAGGATAAGTCAAAAGGTATTTATTATATTAAGATACAGTCAGGAGATCAAATTGTAATTAAGAAAACTGTTAAAAGTTGAGTTGTTTTCCGAAATGTACTGTTATAATTTTACATAGATTCGTTTTCGTTTTATGAATCATGTCTTCTTGTTCTGATCTTCGCATTTTTACCTTTTAATTTTTCTCTTTTTCCCGGACCTCCAAGATTTATTTTTTTATTCTTTTCTTTTTTCTCATGAAATGCCGGTCCTCGGAGTTCTTTGGCAGGAGCAGTTTTAAAATAGGCCTTCTCAAACTTTGGTTTTTCTTTTTCTTCCTCTATTAATACTTTGGAAATTTCCAGATTTTCCGGTAAAGATTCATATTTCATTGCTTTATTCATTAATCGTTCAATGTTTACCTGGTATTCATGTTCTTTTTCAGTAATGAATGTAATAGCGATCCCGTCCTTATTTGCTCTGCCCGTTCTTCCGATACGATGAATATAATCTTCAGCAACTTCGGGGATGTCAAAATTGATCACATGTGTAACATCTGAAATATCCAAGCCACGTGCTGCAATATCTGTTGCAATCAATACACGTAAGTTGCCATCTTTAAATTGTTTTAAAATGTTGATACGCTGCGTTTGTGATTTACCGGAGTGGATCACGCCAAAAGCTTCAGGGATCAGTTTGTTCATTTGTTCCAATAAGCGGTCGGCCATGCGTTTGCTATTGGTAAACGCAAGCACTTTCGTTAATTCGGGATCATTGTCAAGTAGAAACTCAAATAAATTAACTTTTGTATTGTAATTGGGTACATGAAATGCGCGCTGAACGATTTTTTCTATTGGGGTACCATGTGCGGCTATTTCAATTTTTTGAGGATCATTAAAGTAAGTTGTAATTAACCTTTCAATTTCTTTATTTATGGTTGCGGAAAACAAAATATTTTGCCTTTTTGTAGGCAGTGTTTCCAGAAACGTATTTAATTGCTGACGAAATCCCAGACCTAGTAATTGATCAACTTCATCGATCACTAATTTTTGAATTGATTTTAAACGTAATATTCCTGTTAATGTGAGATCAACTAATCTTCCCGGAGTAGCAATTAAAATATCTATACCATCATACACTAATTGTTTTTGAGTGTTGATATTGGTACCGCCATAAATTCCTACATAGCGCAGGTTCATATACGTACTTAACTTTTTTATCTCCGCAACAATTTGCAATACAAGTTCTCGTGTTGGTACTACAATCAGCACTCGGGGGTGTTTTTGTTCCGAATACGTTAATTGTCTTAGTATCGGCAACAAATAAGCAAATGTTTTGCCTGTGCCGGTTTGTGCAATGCCTACTACATCTCTGCCCGACATGATCAAGGGAAATGCTTTTATTTGAACAGGAGTAGGGTGAATGTATTCTAAATCATTTAAAGCGTTCAATAAAGGGTTGTTGATGTTTAGTTCTTCAAAAGTCATTGTATTTGTTTTAATAAAGCTTAAAGGTAGCGGAATATTCAGAAGGGATAAATTAATCTTTCTAAAATTTACCTTGTAAAAGATTCGTTTTAGCCCTTAAAAGAATTAGACTACCGAATGATTAACAAAATATATAAGAAAAAAAATTATATTCGATAATGAAAAAAATGTTAAAAAGACTGTGTCATATTTAAATATGACATTTTATAAAATAAAATCCCGGACTTTTATAAAGTGAATAAAGATAAATTAAATAAAAAAATAGGACAAAAGATCATTGAGCTTAGAATTAGTAAAGGTTTGAGCCAATCCGATCTGGCTAAAGCATGTAATAAAGACCGACAAGGAATAGAAAATTTAGAAAAAGGAAAAGTAAATCCAACATTTTATACTTTATATGAAGTAGCTCAGGCACTTGAAGTTCCGGTATCCGCTTTAGTTGATTTTCCATCGGAAAACTGGTAACTACAATAGCTATTCCACGTGTACCACAAGGCCTTTTAAATATTCTCCTTCCGGATGAAAAATATTTACGCAATGATCTGGCGGTTGAGAAAGATGATGTAATACACGCACATTTCTGCCCGCTTCAATGGCTGCCGCCATCACTGTACTGTTAAATGTATTTTTATCAATTACTTGCGAACAGGAAAAAGTAAATAATAATCCACCGGGTTTTATTTGTTTGATGGCTTCATAGTTCAAGCGTTTGTAACCCATAATTGCATTGTGTTTTACATTCTGATGTTTTGCAAATGCAGGTGGATCCAGCACAATTATGTCATAGGTATTCTCACGGTTTTTTAGGAAATCAAATGTATCAACTGCAAACGATTGGTGGTTTTTAATATTATTTAATTCAATATTCCGATCTGTTAGTTCAATCGCTTTTTTTGAAATATCAATGGAATGAACTTCTTTTGCACCTTCTTTGGCAGCATACACAGAGAATCCTCCCGTATAACAAAAAGTATTTAGTACCACTTTGCCTGTTGAGTATTTCCCCAGCAATTCACGGTTCTCCCGTTGATCGAGAAAGAATCCTGTCTTTTGCCCGCCTTCCCAATCCACATAAAATTTATAATTATTTTCTGATACCACCGTTTCAACTAAAGTATTATCACGTTTCCATAAATAACCATTAGTCGTTTTCACAGTTGATTGCTTTGGCATTGTTTCTTCACTTTTATCATACACTGCTTTCAGTGCGTCACCCATTATTTCCTGCAATGCCTTTACAAATTGATCCTTAAGTAAATGTATTCCAATTGAATGGCTTTGAAAAACAGCTGTTCCATTATAGAAATCAATAATAAAACCGGGTAAGCCATCTCCTTCGCCATAAAACAGGCGATAACAATTTGTGATGGGGTTATCCACCAAATTCAATTGCTCACGAAAATTGTAAGCAGCTTGTATTTTGCTTTTCCAGAAATTAAAATCAGGTGTAACGGGTATAAAAGAAAACATACGAATAGCGATGGAACCTATCTGATAATGTCCCATTCCCAGAAATTCATTTTGTGAAGAGTACACTTCGACAATATCACCTTCTTTTACATCATCTGCTTCATGCTCCGCAGGCAGACTTATTTTTTTGATCGCTCCGGAAAATACCCAAGGGTGGAATCTGCGCAAGCTGTGGTCTTTACCACTGGTTAATATTGCTTTAATCATGTTTACGAACAGGGAATTTGTTACGAATGTACGAATCTGTATGAAAAAATTATTACAAATTCAAAATAAAGCGGTAAGGTAATTTTGCATCCTCACCCGCATAATCAACGCCAACACGAGGACCGACAATAATTTCTTTTTTATTGATCTTGACCCCTCTGTCTTCGATCCAAATGGTTTTACCCGAAAGATCTAATCCGGAGTGTTTTGTTTTAATTCCCAATGCTTGGGAAACAGTTCCCGGTCCGCCTGCAATTTTTTTCTTTCCGTTTTCTACTTGTTTAATATTATCATTTGTCGGTTCTATATTTCTGCGTTTTAAAATGGTTTTAACCCCTATTATAGGTTTAATAGCTCGTATAAGTACGGCATGCGGTACATTTTTGTAATTAGTAACAATATTAAATAAATGGTGGATCCCATAGCATAGATACACATAACTCACTCCACCATCAGCAAACATAATTTCAGTGCGATTGGTTCGGCGGTTATTGTATGCATGTGAGGCTTTGTCTATTTCACCGGCATAAGCTTCTGTTTCCGTAATTATTCCGGCTGTTATTTTTCCGTCAATTTTGGTAAATAGATATTTTCCGAGCAGGTCTTTGCTGATCTCAACTACGTTTTCGCTCAAGTAAAAATCTTTTTTCAGTTTCATACCACCTCTTAATCTCCTCCAGGATGAGGAGGGTTGTTTTTTATTAATCTGTTAAATGCAACATATTTTCATCATTATATTTCAACTGGTTATTATCTACCAGCCATTGTATAGTGTGTATTATTTTCTCCTCCCTGTTTTCTGTGATTGAGTCAACAAGTGTCTTAAGCGGCATAGGGTGTACAGCCAGCAATTGTTTTATTTGCTTGTTGATATTTTCAAATTCATTTGTATGTAAGGTTGCCTTGTTTTCTTCAACGCAAATGTCACAATGGTTGCATCGATTGGTGTTTGTTTCACCAAAGTAGGCAAGTAATAGCTGGCTCCGGCATTTATGTTTGCTTTCAGCATAATGAATAACGTTTTCCATTCTGGCTACGGCACGCTGTTTCAATTGTGTAAAATTCTCTTTTGAAATACTCAGTTGTTTGGCATCTACCCGTTCTTGTGTAAATGTAAGTTGTGGTAATTCAGTTTGCGGAGCATATAAAAGTAATTTATGTTGCTGCAGGTGATTTAATTTTTTAATTACCTCATCACGTGAAGTACCCAATTTTTTTGCCAGGTCCGACTCATTTATTTTTGAAAAATTGTCGAACAGCCCTGAATAGGAGCGAAGCAATAATTTTATAAAATTATCGAACGCGATATTTGAGATTTGAAATTTGTAAAGATCCTCCCTGTTAAGTTCCAACTTAACACGAGATGGTTGATAAAAGACATCACTTAAAGAAATATAACCTTCCCGTTCTATAAATTTTAAGCTGTTAAATACAGTGATCGAATGTAAATTATACGTATCGCAAAAAGCAGAAACATCAAAACTAAAGGTAGCTCCAACCCCGCTTCCCGTTGCTATTTGATAATAATTGGCCAATGCCTGGTAGGTTTGGCGTATCTCCTGGATCGTGGGGAAGTTCATTTCAACATTGCGTTGCAGTTCTATTTTATCACCATTGTTATAAAGTAAAATGGCATAGGCTTTTTGTCCGTCACGCCCAGTACGCCCAGCTTCCTGGAAATAGGCTTCCAGTGACTCAGGTAGATCAATATGTACAACAAAGCGCACATCTGCTTTGTCAATACCCATCCCAAATGCATTGGTACATACTATAACGCGTGTTGTATTCTGGATCCAGTTATTTTGTTTCAGATCCCGTGTTTTCGAATCTAATCCTGCATGATAAAAATCAGCGGAAATACTATTGCTTTTTAAATAATTAGCAATGTCTTGTGTTTTCTTTCGATTGCGAACATATACGATCCCGCTGCCTTTAACATTAGTAGCAATTTTTATAAGTCTGGCCAGATGATCTTCTTCATTTAAAACGATGTATGCCAAATTTTTCCGCTCATAGCTTGATTGAAAAACATTTTCTTTTTTAAAACAAAGTTTTTCCTGGATATCTTTTACCACCTGGGGTGTAGCGGTAGCTGTCAGGGCCAATACAGGAATGTTTGGGAATAACTCTCGTAATAGCGCAATTTTTAAATAGCTTGGACGAAAATCATATCCCCATTGTGATATGCAATGTGCCTCATCAATAGCGATGAGATTTATTTTCATTTTTTGTAAACGAACTTTTACTATTTCAGTTTCTAATCGTTCAGGTGACAGGTAAAGTAATTGTATGTTGCCATGTACGCAATTATCCAGGGCAATATCAATTTCCCGTTTGTGCATCGCCGATGTAATAGCGATGGCTTTAATACTTTTATTCACCAGATTCTCTACCTGGTCTTTCATTAGTGCAATTAAAGGAGAGATCACAATGCATATGCCTTCCTTTGTTATAGCAGGAACTTGAAAACAAATGGATTTTCCACCACCGGTTGGTAACAGTGCCAGGGTATCCTTACCCTGTAGTACTGAATTAATAATTTCCTCCTGTAAGGGACGGAAATTATTATACCCCCAGTATTTCTTAAGTATATGATGGATGGTTGGCATTTATTATGAGATTAACGAAGATATTAAAAATATAAAGAAAAATCAGGGGATATAAAAGGTCAAAAAAAAACCCCGCATTTCTGTGAGGTTCTTTAAGTTCTTTAGAACTTAGCACGTATTTTACGTTTCTTATATTTTTTCTTTTTGAATATACTACCATATTTTGAACGGTAAAATGAACTTTTCCCTCTGATTACGTAACTGTAATAAACAGATGTAGTAATATATGAATCTTTATGGGATGGATCACCGCGTTTATTACCGGTATTCTTTTCAGCATTCCAGCCGTAATTGGTTTCATGCGGAACGCCTTCCCTGTCTTCTAATTCACCTCTGCGGTTCGAAAGAGCAACTGCTTCAGCACTTGATAACGTAGCTGGATCAGGATAAAAGGAACTTACATCATCCAGATAATCCGTAAAAGTTGTTCTCCAATTAAATTCCCAGCCAATGCGGTGACGTTTTTCAAGTGTAAAGAATAAACCTATCCCTAAAGGAATGGAAACAACAACCGATTTGTATGATATTCCTTCTGTTTTTAATGGTCGTAATGCCACCCACTTTCCCATGTAATGTGCTTTCGGACTATGATAAAAACCTGCAACACCTCCAAAAGCATACATTTTAAAATCATTACGATAGCGGTAAGTATGCCCAAGATCAGGAATTTCGAGGAAAAATACTTGTCCCGTAAGTTCAAGCTCTATAAGATCATTACGAAATGACAGGTTGCGGCCAACCCTGCCAGGGTTAGTAGATGCGTTGTCAGCACCTCCAATACGGATCCAGTTAAGGCCAACCTTTGCGGATATGAGCGGCCCAAATTTATAACGAGCAAAGCCCCCCAAAGCAAATTGGGTCTTGGAGATTTTCATATCACTCACAAAATTCCTGCGGGTGCCTGACTTTCCGCCCATTTCACCTAAATAATTAGATGCCCCGGCATGAAAACCAATATCCCAATTGTATTGAGCTAAGCCAATAATCGGACTACATGAAATAGTAAATAATACTAGTAATTTACGTATCATAGGCTACAAATATATGAATTTTTTTCTTTTTTCAAAACACCGGAATAATATTTTACCTTCGTAGTCCGGAGTAAAAACAAAGGATAAAATGAGCAATAAAATAACGCAGCTTTTCACTATAGAAGTTCCAATAATTCAGGCAGGAATGATCTGGTGCAGTGGTTGGGAATTGGCTTCAGCAGTCAGTAATGCCGGTGGCTTGGGTTTAATCGGAAGCGGAAGTATGTATCCCGATGTATTGCGTGAACACATTCAAAAATGTAAAAAATCTACCATACGGCCTTTTGGCGTAAATGTTCCTTTATTATATCCTGATATTAATAAACAAATAGATGTGATCTTAGAAGAAGGGGTTAAAATTGTTTTTACTTCTGCGGGAAATCCTAAAACCTGGACACAAAAGCTAAAAGATAATGGGATAAAAGTGGTGCATGTGATATCTAATGTAAAATTTGCCAGGAAATCGGAAGAGGCCGGTGTTGATGCTATTGTAGCAGAGGGTTTTGAAGCCGGCGGGCACAACGGTAGGGAAGAAACCACCACCATGTGTTTAATACCCCTGATAAAACAGGCAGTGCAGATACCCGTTATTGCGGCAGGAGGAATTGGCACCGGAAGGGCAATGCTTGCAGCGATGGCTTTAGGAGCAGATGGAGTTCAAGTAGGTTCCAGGTTTGCGGCATCAGAAGAGTCATCCTGTAGTAATAATTTTAAAAATAAAATAATTACCTCTCATGAAGGCGATACAAAACTGGTGTTGAAACAATTGACGCCCGTTCGGTTATTAAAGAATAAATTTTTTGAAGCTGTTGAGGCTGCTGAAGAAAAAGGGGCATCGGCAGAAGAATTAGCTCGGTTGCTTGGAAGAGGACGTGCTAAGAAAGGAATGTTCGAAGGTGATATGGAAGAGGGGGAGCTGGAGATAGGGCAGGTATCAGCACTTATCAGGGAAATAAAACCTGCAAAAGCTATTGTTGATGAAATTATTGCTGAATATAACGAAGCAAAAATACAGTTAATGAATTCTAGTTTCTAATTGAGATTAGAGTATCTCAATACTCAAATCTCATATCTCAATACTAAATTATATGATCAAATACGAAAAATTCCAATTACCAAACGGGTTAAAAGTAATTGTACACCAGGATAAATCAACTCCTTTAGCCTGTATAGATATATTATATAATGTTGGCGCACGTGATGAGAACCCCGAACAAACTGGTTTCGCACATTTATTTGAGCATTTAATGTTTGGTGGTTCAATAAATATTCCCAGTTACGATGAGCCTTTGCAACGGGTGGGGGGTGAAAACAATGCCTTTACAACAACTGATATTACCAATTATTATTTAACGCTCCCGGCAGAAAACCTGGAAACAGGCTTTTGGCTGGAATCAGACAGAATGTTGAGCTTAGCTTTTTCAGAAAAAAGTTTAGAAGTGCAGCGCAATGTGGTGATAGAAGAGTTTAAACAACGGTATTTGAACCAGCCCTATGGTGATGTGTGGTTGTTATTGCGTCCGATGGCTTATAAAGTGCACCCATATCGTTGGGATACCATTGGGAAAGAAATTTCGCATATTGAAAATGCCAAAACGGAAGATGTAAAAATTTTTTTTAAAAGATTTTATTGTCCGAATAACGCAATAATGGTGGTTGCAGGCAATGTGAAAATGGAAGAAGTCAAACGTCTTTCAGAAAAGTGGTTTGCTCCGATCCCTAAAGGCCCTGAAAATAAACGTAATTTACCAAAAGAGCCGGAACAAACAGAGGCACGTAGTCTTACAGTTGAACGGGATGTTCCTGTTGATGCTATTTACAAAGCTTATCACATGTGTTCAAGATATGACAAGGAGTATTATGCAGTTGATTTAATTTCCGATATACTTTCAAGAGGAAATTCATCTCGCATGCACAATGCTTTGATCAAAGAGAAAAAATTATTTGGGGATATAAGCGCTTATGTATTGGGTGATTTTGATAAAGGCTTATTTGTAGTTTCAGGAAAACTCACAAAAGGTGTAAGTATGGAAGAAGCAGATAAAGCGATCAATGAAGAATTACACAAAATGAAAACAGAATTGGTGAAAGCAGAAGAGCTTATCAAAGTGAAAAATAAAATGGAAGCGGCACATACCTTTGGCGAAGTAGAAATATTGAATAAAGCAACTAATCTTGCTATTTCAGAATTGTTAGGAGATGCTGGTATGATCAATAAAGAGGTGGAAAAATATCTTACTGTAACTGATGAACAAATTCAGGACCAGGCAAATATCATTTTTAGAAATGAAAATTGCTCGACTTTGTATTACAAATCAAAAAATTAATTATTGATGTATTTGTTTTATACACCGGATATTACATCTGATAATTATACATTAAATGAAGAAGAAAGCAAACATTGTATTCGTGTGTTGCGTCTGGGCATTGGAGATAAAATAGAATTGATAGATGGGAGTGGAGGATGGTATGAAGCGGAGATTGTAGATGATAATACGAAACGTTGTGCTGTAAAAATAATACAGGCGAAAAAAAATGTTGGAAAAAAGAACTGGCAGCTTCACATTGCTATTGCTCCAACAAAAAGTATGGATCGACTGGAATGGTTCCTCGAAAAAGTTACTGAAATAGGAATTGATGAAGTTTCTCTGATCGATTGTAATAATAGTGAACGTATAGTAGTAAAAACAGTACGGTTAAATAAAGTAGCTGTATCCGCTATCAAACAAAGCCTTAAAGCCTATTTGCCAAAAGTAAATGAGGTGGTAGATTTTAAAAAGTTTATTATTTCCGCAAGTAATTTCTCCGGACAAAAGTTTATAGCACATTGCGCAGAGGAAAAAAAACAGCATTTGAAAGATCTTTATAAAAAAGGAAATAATGCTTTGATTCTTATTGGCCCCGAAGGTGATTTTTCTACTGATGAAGTTAAAATAGCAGTTGATAATGGCTTCAAGGAAATAAGCTTAGGTGCCAGCCGCTTACGTACTGAAACTGCCGCACTGTATGCTTGTACAACTGTGAATATTTTAAATGAATAACACAAAGTTTTCTTTTAGAGCGTCAGGTCTCTCATAAAATAAGATCGCTTCGTCCGCTAAAAAACGGAGGCGCGCAATTATTTTGATTTTAAATGGAAGAATATTTAAGTTAATTTATTACGTAACTTACGTAACGGTTTTTATGTAATTCCTGATTGTCTTTGTAAAATGGGTTAATATTTATACTTAAAATTTGTTTTTAATAAAAATTATTGCGTAATTTGCGTAACGGTTTTTACGTAATAACTTATGGAATCAGAAAATCCTTTTTTAATTAGGGGTTACAATGGGCCTCGTTTGTTTTGTGATCGGGAGAATGAGACAAATCGTATCGTGGAGGCATTAAGCAGTAACCGCAATTTAACGTTGATTTCTTTAAGGAGGATGGGGAAAACAGGTCTTATACATCATTCGTTTTATCACCTCAATAAGAGAAAGCAAGCCTTTTGTTTTTACATTGATATAATGCCTACTGCCGGCTTGAATGAACTGATCCAACTTTTAGGAAAGGAAGTATTGGGCAAATTGGATTCAACTCCCGAAAAACTGATTAAAAAGATCGGCACTTTTTTTACCGCATTAAAACCCTCTGTTAAATATGATTCTTTAACAGGCGAACCTTCCGTAGAATTTACCTTAAATAATTCCAGAGAGGCGCAGCATACCATTGAGCAGATATTTCAATACCTTGACAGCCAGGACAGAAAAATTGTTGTTGCCATTGATGAATTTCAGCAGATCGTAAATTACCCGGAAAAAAATGTAGAAAGCTTGTTGCGTGCTAATGTTCAGCGTTGTAAAAATGTAAATTTTATATTTTCAGGAAGTCAAAAAAAATTGCTGATATCCATGTTTAGCAATCATGGCAAACCATTTTATCAAAGTTCTGAAATTATAAATTTAGAATCAATAGAAAAAAATAAGTATAAATCATTTATTCAAAAGCATTTCGCAGAAGGTAAACAAAAAATTGTAGATGAAAGTGTTGAGTTGATCTTAAAATTTGCCAGGGGGCACACCTGGTATGTACAATACGCCTGTAATAAAATATATGCAAAACGTTTGAAAATAATCACCCCCGAAACTACTTATGGTATACTAATAGAAATTTTAAAAGAGAACGAAGTAGTGTATTATAATTACCGCAATCTATTGACAGATAATCAATGGCAATTGCTTAAGGCCATTGCCAAAGAAGGTCAGATAAAAAAGATCACTTCAAAGGATTTTATACATAAACATAAAATTGGGGCGGCAAGTTCGATTAAAACGGCATTGACTACCTTAATTGACAAGGAAATGATATTTTCCGATCAAAATGGCAATTATTTTGTTTATGATGTGTTTTTATCCCGCTGGCTGGAAATGATGTAGGTTACCTCCTCCTGAATTCCGAACAAATTATAGCAGTGGCAATAGCCGCATTGAGTGATTCGGTTTCTCCTCCCGGTTTTAAATGAGAAAATGAAGGGATATTGATTTTGTCAGTGATATATGGTAATAATTTTTCTGAGATACCTTTTGATTCATTTCCAATAACGATAAATCCTTCCGGAGATAATTTTTTAGAATAAATTTCATCCCCTTCCAATAAAGCACCGAAAACTTTGGACTTTAAACTTTGGACTTTAAACAATTCTGTAAGATATGTATAATGCACTTTAACTCTTGAAATTGATCCCATAGTAGCTTGTACTACTTTCGGGCTAAAAACATCTGCTGTATCATTGCTGCAAATGATGTTGGAAATACCAAACCAATCGGCAATACGGATGATAGTTCCCAAATTACCAGGATCTTTTATATTATCCAAAACCAATGTTAATTGATCTTTTAGTTCATTCGTATTGAGCTTATAATTCGGAATTTCACAAACAGCAAGCACTTCGGTTGGAGTGGTTAATGCTGAAATGCGCTCCATTTCATTGGGTTTTATTTCAATGCACTCAACAGGCGTATCAACCTTTGTTGTTTTAAAGAACCCGGCTGTCGCGAATACTTGTTTTATTTTTATTTCTGATCTCAACAACTCGTGTGCAATTTTATTTCCTTCGGCAATGAATAAATGATGTTCTTCCCTAAACTTTTTTTGTTTGAGGGAATTAATAAACTTTATCTGGTTCTTTGAGAGCATCGTATGTATAATTGCATAAAAATAACCATTTAAATGGAACAGAATAAATGAGTAATTTAGCAAGCTTATGGTAATACTATTAAACTAAGGAGTGTCAAGGGGAAATTCACATATAAAAATACTGCTTATAGCTCTGTTACCGTTGCTTTTTCATGCCTGTAATCCTGCTAAAAAACTCAAAGAAGGGGAATATTTACTGAATAAGAATTATGTGCTTGATAAGGATACTAAACTTGATAAAGTTGATATTGAAACCTATATCAAACAAAAGCCCAACCGCAAGATCTTTGTTATATTCCGTTTTCATTTATGGTTACACAATTTAACAAATGAAGACCGCATCCGGCGTAAACGTATACTACATGATAAGAAAATTGAAAAACGAAATGCGCGTAGGGTTGTAAAAGGGAAAAAAGAAAAAAAGAATGATCGCCAGTTATTTGGTGAATGGTTATTAAATATTAGCGAGCCTCCTGTCATATATGATTCATTACTCGCGGATAAATCAGCTAAACAAATAAAATTATTTTTATATAATAAAGGTTATTTTATAAATTCTGTAACTGATTCGGTACATTATAAACGCAGAAAAAGAGCGGATGTATATTATACTATTAAAGCTGCAGAGCCTTATAAGGTAAATGCACTGGATTATAAAATTCCGGACGAATTAGTTAAATATTATGTTTATTCAGATTCTTCAAATACACTCATAAAAAAAGGGATTAATTATGATGTAGATATATTTCAGCAGGAACGGGAACGTATTACAAATGAATTGAACAATAATGGGTATTACTTTTTCACAAAAGATTATATTCATTATTCGGTTGATACCAATATCGGAAACAAAAAAGTAAATGTCTCTCTTGGCATAAAAAACTTTGCCCGAAAACATTCCGATTTTTCTGATTCTATTATTGAAACGCCTCACAAACGTTTTTATATCAATAAGGTATATATTCAACCTGATTTTGTATCTAAAAAATTAGATGCCGTTCAAAAAGATACTTTACTTGTTGACGATTATTACATACTTCATACAAACAAACTTAGATATAAAACCAAGGTGTTGCTGAGTTCGGTTTTTTTACATAAAGGAGAGTTATACCAGTTAAAGAATGTTGAGAATACTTATAAACGATTGTCTGACCTGAAAGCATTCAGGTCCATCAATATATTCTTTGTTCCGGATAAAGGCGATTATTTGAATTGTCACATTCAGCTTAGCCCTATTTTAAAACAATCATTCACCACAGAAACTGAAGGAAAAAACACTTCCGGAAATTTAGGGATTGGTGGTAGTATTGTATATCAAAACAGGAATTTACTTAAAGGTGCGGAAGTATTGGAATTACGATTAAAAGCCGGTGTGGAGGCACAACGGATCTTTAATGACAAAGCAGCCAATAGTGGTATAAGCGATCCTGTTAGCCAATTTAATACAGTAGAAATTGGACCCGAAGGAAATATATATATTCCGAGGTTTGTGCTTCCGTTTAAAAAAATAAAATTTTCTAAATTATCTAATCCCAGAACCATTTTTACCAGTTCATTTATTTTTCAACGGCGGCCCGAATACTACCGGTATATTACTAACCTGTCATTTGCTTATACCTGGAAAGAAACTGCCGCCAAACGACATACTATCAGCCCTTTGATGATTAATTTTGTGAAAGTGGACATGCAAGAGGATTTTAGCAAATATCTTATTGAAAGTATTCATGATTTATATATCATTAACAGTTTCAGCAATCACTTAGCAACCAGCACACGTTATACATATTCTTATAACGGACAAGAGATCACTAAGCATGGAAGTTTTTCATTTTTTAAGTATAATGCCGAATCATCCGGCAACATTCTTAGGGGTATTTATGATGTAGTCAATTCAATAGAACCCAATACATTTACTAAGGATGCGCAGGGTAGTTACAAATTAATGGATGTTGTTTATTCTCAATATTTAAGGACCGATCTCGACTATCGCTATTATTATTATGTAAA
Source organism: Bacteroidota bacterium (assembly GCA_052389695.1). Classification (GTDB taxonomy): domain Bacteria; phylum Bacteroidota; class Bacteroidia; order 2-12-FULL-35-15; family 2-12-FULL-35-15; genus 2-12-FULL-35-15. Next base: position 20,980 of record JBQTHQ010000022.1, read on the forward strand.
TGATATTAATAAAGTAGTATTTCGTATTGCGGCGGGAATAGGTAAACCATTGATCAATTTTCCGCAATTGCCTTTTGAACGAAGTTTTTACAGTGGTGGTGCGAATGGTATAAGAGCGTGGCAATCACATACACTGGGACCCGGATCATATGCCGATGATGGTTTATTTTCTTTTGATCAGTTCGGTGATGGACAATTAGAAGGGAACATTGAGTACCGTTTTAATATTTTTAAACTATTAAATGGAGCTGTATTTGTTGATGCAGGAAATATTTGGCTCCGGAAACCCACAATTAACAGACCCGGAGGAGATTTTCAGCTCGACCGTTTTTATAAAGAGATAGCAATAGGTTCAGGAATAGGATTGCGTTTTGATTTCAATTTTTTTATTATTCGCTTCGATCTCGGTTTGAAAGTGCGTGATCCTCAATTTGCTGAAAAGAAACGTTGGGTGATTAATAACCTGTTTAACCCTGAATGGAAAAATGAATACCAGTCAACGCATAATAATAGAAAATATGGATTCTTTGCTTTTAATATTGGTATTGGTTATCCATTCTAATGTTTAGTAAAAAAATAAGTATGAAAAGAATTGGAATAATAGGAGGAGGGTTTTCCGGAACAATGACGGCTGTAAACCTGATGATAAGTGCTACTAAGCCTATTGAAATAATAGCGATCAATGAAAAGGAAACTTTTAATAAAGGAGTTGCCTTTAATCCCTATTCCAAGGCGCATTTGCTGAATGTTATCACTTCTAAAATGACTGCATTTTCAAATGAACCTGAGCATTTTTTGAATTGGGTAATGAAACAAAATGAGTATGAGAACAAAGACAGGGTATTAATTGCAAACTCCTATTTGCCACGTTATTTGTACGGACAATATCTTTCCGGAATATGGACAGAAACAACCAAAAAAGTAAAAGAAAGCGTTAAGATAAAAATGATAAATGCTTTTGTTATTGATATGGATGTTACGGATAATTCGGTTACACTAACATTAAATAATAATGAAAAAATTGTGGTTGATAGTTGTGTTATAGCAAGCGGCAATAACATTCCAAGAAACCCGGATATAAAAAATAATTCCTTTTATGCCAACCCTAATTATTTTCAAAATCCTTGGGACATTAAATCTGTTTCGAACACGGATCCGGAAAAACCAATTCTTATCATTGGCAATGGGCTTACAATGGTAGATACTGTAATGGGGTTACTTGAACATGGTTTTAAAAATGAAATTTATTCAATTTCCTCTACAGGATTCAATATTTTGCCGCATCGGCACAATGGTTTTAGATATACGAAGCTTGTGGATGAGCTTCCTGAAAATGTTACGCTATTGCAGATTGTAAAATTGTTTAATAAACATGTTAAACAAATAAGGGAATTTGGTTTGTCGGCCGAACCGGTGATTGATTCAATGCGTCCTTATACGCAACTAATATGGCAAAAGATGTCGGTAACTGAAAAGCATTTATTTATGCAGCGATTACGACATTTGTGGGGCGTAGCCCGGCACAGGATCCCAATGCATATTCATGATAAAATACAACATCTGAGGATCGAGAAGAAATTGCATATTTGTCCGGGAAAACTGATCGATATTAAAGAAGAAGGTCAATCTATTATAGTTGAATTTTATAATAAAAAGCAAAAATGTATTGAAAAAATAAATGTATCAAGGGTGATCAATTGTACTGGCCCGGAAACAGATCTGAAATTTTTAGAAAATAGCTTTTAAAAAAAATGTTTTCTAAAAGGCATTGTTATACAGGATGATTTAAAATTAGGAATCAATGCAGATCCAACTACTTTTGAAGTATTCAATAAGAATGGCCAAAAACAACATAACGTGTTTACTATTGGTCCCAATTTAAAAGGGGTTTTGTGGGAAACAACAGCTGTAAGTGAACTAAGAGAACAGGCAGAGCGATTGGTGAAAAATATATTGAAAATTCAATCTGGTAATAATTAAGAAGAAGTCGGCTTTGAAAAAAATAATCAATTGGATAGTATTTTCAATTTTTGTTTTTATCCTGTTATGGATAACGTATATAATTTACTGCTGGTCAAACTGCAGCTGTATTGATAATAAAATTTTAAAAACACTTCCAAATAATAAACATTCAAAAGTGGCAGTATTAAAACCTGATACTCCCCGGATGCCTAAGATAAGGATTGAAAGGTTTTTAATCGAAGAACCTTATAAATACCCTTTTTATTCTCCTAAATTGTATACTGATTATTTTTTTATTGATTTTCGGTTTACTGACAGCATTATATTTGTTATAGATAGCAGAGATACTGTTAGGTGGGGCGATCTGTATGTTATAGATACAATTCCGTCAAGAATGAAAGGGTATGATGATTCGGGGACATTATTAGTAACCTATTACCAGGATACACTATTCCAAAGCAATATAGAACACAAACCTGCTGTTCCTATTTTTAAACAGATAAGCTTAGGGCCAACAAAAACTGATTGCATAGCAGCCTGTCAGTAATTATCAATTAATAAACACCATTCTTTTCGACTGAATAACTTTACCGTCGATCACCAATGTATAAATAAATGTTCCAGCTACATTATAACCATGTTCATACATTACTTCATTCGTACCTTCTGCCAATTGGATAGGCATTTTTTGAACTTCTTTTCCTGTAATATCTTGTATAGTGATATAAGCTTCTTTATAATTAACTGATTTATTGATTAACACTGTTATCATTGTTGCTTCATCAGATGGATTAGGTTTGTTTTGTAATAATTCTATGGCATTTGAATTTGATGCATGCTCATTGATACCAATACCAGCCAGATTTTTAAATATTTCTTTGGAAAATAAACTTTCAATTCCATTCGCATCTACGGATGCAACGCTCACAATATGACTGCCGCTGGTAGTTACATTAATTGTATCAAAAAGAGACCCCGGGCCACTAAAAGTGTATACCGAATCCCAATCCCAATTATTACTTGTGTTGCGAATTCCTACTCTATAATGAAGGTATTGGGTTTGTTGTGTAATATTTATGTACAATTTACTTATTCCATCCGAATTTAGAGTAAAATCAGGTGTTTTTGGTCCAATAGCCATCATCGCTGCCGAATTTCCATTAATGACTGCGTTTCTTGCCAGGTAATTAAAGTCAACATAGAAACTATCGATCACCATGTCGCCATCGGTATCAACTCCTAATATATCATCAGATGTATGCTGGCGATCGGTATATGTAGGACTTGTAGAATTGGCATCTCCATGCTCATTTGCTGAAGTAAAACGCATAGCATAGAAGTTGTGCTGGCGAAAAGGAATATGATCACCTCCTCTGCCGGTTCTGTCTTCAGGCGTCATAATACTCAGCGTCATCGGCACAGCAACAATAGGTTTAAGCATTTCTTTATATTGAAGTTTTATATAACGGCATAAGCCTTTATGAAAAGAATTAAGCCCTCCCGAAGAAAAAAGTCTAACCTGTGTGCTATCCACATCATTGGCTCCCGGACAACTTGGTGGTGAAGATGTTTGTCCACAGGTAATTCCACCTATAACATCATTGTTTTGAACCGCTTTTACTTTTATACCTTTAAGCACAACGTAATCTGCAAAAGCTTCAGCACCATTCAGGCCTTGTTCTTCACTGGTTGTAAGAAGGAACACGAGGGTGCGCTTAAATGTATATTTACTCATAACTCTTGCAAGCTCCAATACAAGAGCACTTCCGCTGCCATTATCTTCCATGCCTTCTGCCAGGCAAGCAGTATCGCAATTGTTTGCACAACGGCTATCAAAATGCCCTTCAATAATGATAATGGATTTATCAGTAGTATCACTGCCAGGAAGAACAGAAAAAATATTTTTATGACGTGTAATGGAATTAGGACAGATGGAAGAGTAGTCGTAATCATACTGAAGATAAGATGTAATCAATCGGTTTTCATTTTCTGAACTAAACTGCTGAAATTTTGCAAAAGCCCATTTACGTGCCGCACCAATACCTTTAGTTGTGGATAAAGTATCGGATAAGGTATTTCTATTTTGGAATTTTTTCATTTGTTTCAGGTATGAATGAAGAGAGTCAGGTAATATTCTGGCATTGATGTCTGCACTGATAACAGCAGGATCGCTAATAATAGTACTTGCCTGGTAAGTTACAGGATTATAATTGCCTTTCATTATTTGTTCAGCAAGGGGAGTAGTAGATATTATGTTTGTTTGTGCTTTTGTGTTAAACACAGCTATTAAACAAACCAGGATAAGTAGTGTTTTTTTCATGGAAAGATAAATTAGGTAAATTGAGTTGTTGATTGAAAATATTTAGTGAATTTAGTAAAAATATGAAAAAATGCAAATTATTATGCCTCTCAATAAAAAATTCAATTTTTTTAAAGTATTCTGTTTTTTCATTCGTCTTCATAAATAAATAAGGACAACGCACATGCAAACTGCTGCTGATAGTAAAATAAAAGAAGCGTCTCTGGTTACCACTATTCAAAAGGAAAGGGCTAAGCTTTTAAACTTTATCAGCAATCGTACACCTACTATAGAGGATGCCGAAGACATTCTGCAGGATGTTTTCTACGAACTGATACAAAGTAATGCCATAGAAAACACAGCAGCATGGTTGTACCGGGTTGCCCGAAATAAGATAACGGACTGGTATAGAAAAATGAAGCCGGAACGATTGGATGACATTTCGGTCAGTTATTCCGATGCAGATGAGACCTTACTGCTTTCAGATATCATTCCTTCCATGGAACGATCAGCAGATCAACAGATCTTGCAAAAACTGATAGCGGAAGAGTTAGCCATAGCATTGGAAGAATTACCAGGGAACCAGAGAGAAGTATTTGTATTGCATGAACTGGATGGCAAAAGTCTGAAGGAAATCGCAGAACTTACTGGAGCTGGAATAAAAACGGTTATTTCCCGAAAGCGTTATGCTGTATTGTATATTCAGACGCGTTTAAGAAGCTTATATGAAGAATTACTAATAAATTAAAAAACAAGAAATCATGAAAAATAAATTCAGGTTACTAATGGGATTAAGAATTGTTGCAGGTGTTACTTTTTTCTTTTTACTTTGCGGGTATGGTACCATGCTTTTGTGGAACTGGCTTGTCCCCGTTTTATTTAAAGGTCCTGTGATTGTGTTTTGGCAAGCGATCGGGTTGTTGGCATTGTCAAAGATAATATTTGGAGGCTGGGGTAGAGGAAGCTGGGGAAGTAGAAATTGCGGAGAAAGAGGTCATTGGAAATATCGCATGGAAGAGCGATTAAAAAACATGACACCTGAAGAAAAAGAAAAATTTAAAAACAGGTGTTGGGGTGGATATGAAACAGCAAAAGATATTTCCAAAGAAGCTGTTTAAGTTAAATTATTAAGCCTTTGTTGAGCGATCCACAAAGGCTTTTTAGTAAAAACGATGTGTAAATCCAATTCCAATAACATAATTGGTTAATGGGTTATACTCATTAAAACGTTTATCAATTAGATAATATAATTCCAACTCATTCATTTTGTTCAATTGATAATCAAAACCTCCAAACAATCTGTACCTGTTTGTTTGCAATGTGTTCCAATTAATAATCTTTGTGTATAACTCTGCCGCCAGGTAAGGTGATAACTTATTGAATTCATATTTAACGGTTAATTTGCTTCGGGAATAATAACTCGAGATTTTTCCATCCTCACTTGAATAAAAGTCGTTTACCTGTCCTTGTAAACGGTGACGATAAATAAAAACAAAAGGTTGTATTTTCGTTTTTAAAGCAAGATTCCAATGTATACGATGACGAAGACTTGTTCCGTTTTCAGTAAAAAATCTATTTATGAACCGATAGTTCAGGGAAGTGGATATGTTCTTATTTATTTTATAAGTTATACCAATATCATAATGGGTACGTTGGATCTGTGTGATATTTTGCGCGATCCTTGCAGCTTGTTGTAAATGTAATAATATTTTAGGTGTCAGTCTTTTCTCAAGCGTTATGGATTCCCATATAGCGGCATCATTTCGTTGCGCAAAATTACCTGATGCGGCACAAAACAGAAATAAAAAATATGGTATTATTTTTTTCAATTTATTTTATCATCGGTATTTGTAGTATTTGAAGGCTTTCCGGACTGAACCTCTGAAGCACCTTCATAATAATACAAAGTAACTCTTGCTGTATCTTTTAAAAAATCTACCTTATCAACCGCTATTCGATGAATATTCAATCCTGTTCTGTTTTTAAGGTCCGTGATTAATGTTGAATGATGTTCGGGCTTGATCAATTCAATGTTTTCATACCTGATTGTCTTTGAGAATTCCTTTTTGAGAAATAAATTTCCTTCTAAACAAAAAGTAATTAAAAGTATCAATGCGTTTAAAAGTGCCAGTTCAAATGAAGAGGCTTTGCTTATAGCCGTAAGTAGTCCAATGGCAATAGCTAAAAACAGGTAAGTCATGTCTTTGGCTGAGATATTTTCTGTTCGATAACGTAACATTGAAAAAACAGCGAACATTCCAAAGGCAGCTCCGATACCCATATCTACCTTATTTAAAAAATAGGTAATAAGAAAAATTATAAAGTTAAATGTAAAGTAGGTGAAGAATAACTCTTTCTTTTTATAATTGCTGTAATAGATCAAACGTATAAGAATAAATGCAGCAATTAAATTGATGAGTAGCCGGATAAAAAATTTCTCGGATAGTTTATCTATTTGAAAAAAGTCCTCATCACTATTATCTTTCTTTTTCTTTTTAACATTGTCTGAAGTATTTTCTTTAGAAATTGAGTAATCTACAGACTCATCAGTTTCCTGAGAAAAAACAGGGGTTGAAGGAATGAAGATCAGTTGAAATAGAAGTATTCCTATTGTTAATTTGATATTTAGGTTCATAGTTATTGATTTTATTGATAGCTAATAGTTTTTGTTTAAAATTATTTTTTTTAACATGATCATAAAGACAAGCAGCCCCTAAACAGTATTTGCTGACAGATCCGGTCCTTATATTGAAATGTTTCATCAGTTTTATAAAAGGTGATGGAGAATATTTTTCTTGTTTTACTTCTGCAATAACTATATTCGACAGATTTTTCTCGATTAGGTCATTTTTAAACTGAAGGTGTATATCCAAAGTCAGTCTTTCTTTAGATTGTTTGTTTACTAAAGTAATCCTTGAACAATTAGACCATAATTTGGGAAATAAATGTTGAGCTGCTAAATTGCTGTATTCCTTTAATAATTCCTCCGATTTTCCATCGATCGTTTTCTGTAGTTCTTTTCTTTTAATACGATTTTTGATGGTCCTTCCTTTATTATTTTTGAATTTAATTTCAAAATAATGAAGATTGGAATCTACATATATCCGATGTCTGACTTTATATCTGCTGGCCCTGCCACGATGATGTTCCTTATATAATTTGAAATCAGGCGTATCAAAATATAACGTTTCATATCTGCTGGCCCTCACATTATTGATGTTTAGAATGCGATATTCCGGCATTACTATAGTTAAAAATGCCGGCAATTGATCAGCTCTAAAAATGAACTTGGTATCTGTTCTGTTCATTAATGCTACGCTTTCCATTTCATCAAGAGTAATAGGTTCAAACGAAAACAATATTTCGGATAAATTTGTCAAGGTCTATATTTAAAATTCATAGTCATATACTTTTGTTACCGCCAATGCATTTTGTTCGTTAAATGTTTTTTTCTCTTTTTTTAATCCTTTATCATAGGTGTAAGTGATTTTTCTTAATAATTTATTGTCAGCATCAAAAATCTCTTCAAGGTTTCTTTCTCCTTTATTGTTATAGGAATATACTTTTCTTTTAACAAGCCTTCCTGCATCATATTCGAATTCTTCTGCTTTATCATTATTAGCATTGTATTTGTACACGATTTTCATGTTTATCTTTCCATCGCCTGGGCTTTTTGCTGTTTGATGAAAACTGCTTTCCTCAATTTTATTGTCATTAGCATCGTATTTGGCTGTTTCTTTCTTCTTTATACTTCCATCTTTGTTAAATTCTATTTCTTCAAGAATTTCTCCGTTTTTATCAAATAGTAAATAATGGTCCTTATAAGTGAGGAGTTTTCCATTCTCAATTATGGAAATGGTTTCTTTTATATATCTTATTATATATTTTTATATTTCTTTTATAATTTTTCCAAAAGAAAGACAAGTTGTTATAAACAGAATAAATGCGAAAAAAAATTTAATATTCATGTGTAAGTTTTTTAATTATTGTATGATTCGAATGTCCGGTACTACTACCGTTTCTTTTGATTTTGTGATCTTAACCTCTTTTATAATTGCATGATCCGGGGCATATTGGTTCACTTGGTTTCTCCAGGTTCCGCTTGAATCTTTGGAATAGGCATATATCCTGTATGAACCCTTTTCAAGATATTTGAATTCATACGTGCCATCATAATTTGATCGTTGACGTTCTCCAAAAGTGGCATTGTCGCCATAAATAATATATACATCTATGTCAGGTGCATAACCTGAATCAGCTAATACAGAAAAATTTTTATTATAATAATTAGCATATATTTTGCCTTTGATATGCGAAGTGCCTCCTTCTCCTGCTTCTTTTTTACAAGATGTACCCAGTAATAATAACCCGGCTAAAAACACAGATAAATAGTTTGCTTTCATATTTAGATCATTTAATTAATAATTCACTCCTAATTTTTTACTCTTAGAAACGATATATGAGGGATGAATTTATACGGATTTTTTAGCGATCAATCATTCGAATCGTTGAAAGGGAAACTTACTTAGCCAAATGGGAAAAATTAAAAGCTGGCTATAACTAAGATGTAATTTATTGAATGGATAACATATACCTTTTATATTCCCCTGTTTGGCTACTCAAAATAGTATACTACCGAATATTAGTATAAATATTTCCAATACGCTTTAGGTTTGCATGATAATTAACAAATCATAAACCTTAACTCAAATATTTAAACCATGAAAAAGTACGCAATTATATGTTCAATTTTTTTATTCCAGGCAGGCTATGTATCGGCACAGGTAAAAACTAATGAAAAAACCACTCAGCCTAAAAATGATAAAACAAACCAAACGCAGGACAGAAATAAAACACAGGGTAAAAATCAAACACAAGATAAAAATACTCAACAAAGAACCGGGGACCAAACCAGCCAATTACAAACGTATGACAATTTTGATGGCACTAAAGTGGTTTACTATGCCGCTAAAACCGGAACCTTGGATACTCTGGCAGAAAATCCTGCTAAAGGAAGTATGAATAATAATACAATGGAAAAAAATAATTCCAACAGAAACAATACTGATAATACGACCGGGAATAATAGAAACCAAACAGATAATACTATGGGAAATAAAAATCAGACAGGCAACAATAAAAACAATACTGATAATACCATGGGAAATAAAAATCAAACGGATAAAAATAAAAATAATCCTGATAATACTATGGGAGATAATAGAAATCAGACAGACAATACCATGGGGAATAATAACAATAATATGAATAAGGACAAAACAAATACTGATAACCGTACTGGTAAAAATGATAATATGAATTCAACTGTTGGTAATACAGATAATAATACAACCGCTTCAGGAAAATGTGCTAAATATGTTCGCAGTGGTCAACAAAAATATGATTATATAAAAATCAATCTTAAGGATAAATTAACAGATGTAAATACATTTGCCACTTATTCAGGGGTTGCTCCTAAAATTAAAATGAAAGTATACAGCACTGCGCCGGCGGGGACATTAATTGAAGTTCAATTGGGCAAGAAAATGAATAGTGCTTATCCAAACGGAACAAACAGCCAATATCAGGCTTATACAACTGTTACAAATGCGTGGGAAGAAATAGAATTTAAATTTTCGCAAACACCAAAAGGAAGCGAAACTTCTACAACAGATATTGATCAGATCACATTAATGTTTAATCCTAATTCATCTACTTCAGATACCTTTTATTTCGATGACCTTATGGGCCCTGCCTTGGTTTCCGATAAATCAGTATCAGTAGATTAAAATAAAATCATCTTATTTATTGAAGTGTAACCCGCATTTTCCTTTATACGGGTTACACTTTTTACTACGTAGTCTTGTATGAAAATTATTTTGAAGACATGCTGGTTTAATTAGGATGTAAAAATTACGTAGTAGTATAAAATTATAAATAGTATACCCTAATTGATAAAGAATGTATAAAAAGGAAAAGTTTGCTTTTGGTTGGCCGGGAATTGATGCCAGATGGACATCAAGCGCTAAAAGTGGGGTGGGGACTTCGTTAAAACCGACAAGTAAAGTCTGGTATTCGATTAGTCACGGTATTTTAAATGAAATTTATTATCCGCAGGTAGATCAGGCTTGTACCAGCGAATTAAGTCTGATTGTTACTGATGGAAAAGATTTTTTTTCGGAAGAAAAAAGACATACTTCACACCAGGTTAAATATTTGGCACAGGGTGTTCCTGGTTACCACCTCACGAATAGCTGCAATATGCACTATTATCGAATAGAGAAAGAAATTATTTCCGATCCTTTCAGAGATACCTTATTACAACGAGTTCACTTTTTTCCAACCAAAAGAAAGCAAAAAGATTTTAAGTTGTTTATATACCTTACTCCTCACTTAGGAAATCATGGAACCGGTAATACTGCATGGGTAGGTGATTATAAAGGTCTTCCCATGTTGTTTGCCCAACGAGGTGATGTTTCTCTTGCATTGGCTTGTTCTGTTCCCTGGAAAAATAAATCAGTTGGTTTTGTAGGTACATCAGACGGGCGGCAGGATTTGATCTTGCACAAGGAAATGGCTTGGGAATTTGATCGCGCTGAAAATGGTAATGTTGCTTTAATGGGTGAATTTAATCTGGAAGAGCCACATGAAAATGGGTTTGTTGTTGCTCTTGGTTTTGGAAGGAATCCTGAAGAGGCAGGCCAACGGGCACGGGCAAGTATATTTGAAAACTTTGATTACGCTAAAATAAAGTTTATAAAAGAATGGGAGGGTTGGCAAAAAAAACTATTCGTTATGAACGGTATATATAAAAGCACCTCCCCTAAATATTTTAATACAAGTGCTGCACTACTTCGTGTGCATGAATCTAAGCGGCATCCAGGAGGATTAATCGCCAGCCTTTCTATTCCCTGGGGGTTTGATAAAGGTGATGATGATCTGGGTGGATATCATTTAGTTTGGCCCAGGGATATGGTTCAGGTAGCAGGAGGACTGCTTGCTGCCAATGCCATTGATGATGCAAAAAGAGTTTTGAATTATCTAATGATTACCCAGGAAGAAGACGGACATTGGCCGCAGAATATGTGGTTGGATGGTGCACCTTACTGGAACGGAATACAAATGGACCAAACGGGCGCGCCAATTCTTTTGGTGGATCTGGTCAACAGAGAACGTAAATTATCTGAACATGACCAGAAACATCTTTGGCCAATGATCAGAAAAGCCGCAAGTTTTCTTGTGATAAATGGCCCGAGTACTAAACAGGATAGGTGGGAAGAAAATGCAGGTTATACTACTTTCACTCTGGCTGTAGAAATTTCAGCCCTATTGATAGCCGCGGAATATGCCGAAATTAATAATGAACCCTTGGTAGCTGTTTTTTTAAGAGAAACAGCTGACGCATGGAATGCAAGTATTGAAAGATGGACATATGTTACAGGTACGGATCTTGCAAAAAAAATAGGGATTGACGGATATTATGTAAGGGTATGTTCAAGAGAATCAATGGACTCAGAATGTTCGGGAATGGATATATTAACAATTCCTAACCGTGCAAGAGGAGAGAATACCTGCCTAGCCAATGAAATGGTGAGCCCAGATGCATTAGCATTAGTACGCTTTGGTTTGCGTAGTGCAAAAGACCCTCGTATTCTTAATACAATAAAAGTGATTGATGCCATACTAAAAATGGATAATCCTTTAGGCCCTGTATGGTACAGATATAATGGAGATGGTTATGGTGAACACATGGATGGACGTCCGTTTAATGGTACCGGTGTGGGAAGGCCATGGCCTTTATTAACAGGTGAACGCGCGCATTACGAAATAGCTGCCGGAAATTATAAGTATGCAGGAGAGTTATTAAAAGTTATGGAAAATTATGCGAATGAACTTGGATTAATGCCCGAGCAAATATGGGATTCAGAAGATATTCCTGATCTGGAACTCTTTCAGGGCAAAGCAACAGGATCAGCAATGCCATTAGCCTGGGCACATGCAGAATATTTAAAGTTATGCCGTTCATTAAAAGCAAAACAAATATTTGATATGCCGCAGCAAACTTTTAAAAGATACCAGGTTGAAAAGAAAGAATCAAACATTATGATTTGGACTTTTACCAGTCTTTTCAAATATATTCCAAAAGGAAAGATCTTACGTCTGCATTGTTTGACTACTGCTACTGTTCGATGGTCAATTGATAATTGGATAACTACCAATGATATAGATACACTTGATTCGGGTTTAGGTGTTTATTACGCCGATATTCCCACGGATAATTTTGATCACGATCAAAAAATAAGCTTTACTTTTTATTGGCATGATGCAGCAGTTTTGGAAAAAGTAGATTATGAGCTTTCAATTGAAAAAAAGAGTTTAGAGAAAATGCTTCCTACTGCTCAACAAGGAAGAAAACAATCTAAAGCGAAACAGAAAATAAATTAGCACATATTTTTTAATGAAAAAGAAATTAAACAATATAATTTTTTCTTTACTTCTTATACTTTTTCTTCCTTTTCATTTACATCTGTTTGGGCAAATTATTGTGGAAGAACCTCCCAGAATGCTCTATTATGAAATGACACATGAGCGTATAAGAAATTTCTGGAAAATGAAGGATATGCGGGATGTTACACACCGAAATATTCTTTTGATGGGGAGAAACAGGATATCCGGAAACATTTCTTACAATGCAGGAAGAGTGGTAATAGATGATGGAGAAAAAAAGACGAATGAAATGCGTAGTGCGATCGGTTTTTTTACGCGCATTCGTTTTTTCGAACAATTCAGTGCGAATGCCACTTTTTATAAAGATTTTAATCCACGGGCAGCAGCGCGCTGGACTTCCAACTATACCTATGCTATTGCCCGTTACAACTGGAAACCTAAAACATTGAGTTTTGGCTATGAAAATTATATAAATAACAGATATACGGATGATCTTCAAACATTTGGAAATAAATTTCAGGAGGGTTATTATTTTATCGCATATAACAGCGCCCTTTCGGATAGCTTAACTAAAAGAATAAGCTTAGACAATTCAACAAGTTTGAGATTCACTTATTTTTTTCGCTACGCTATTAAATACAGAGTCGCGAATGAAAAACTGCGTGGCGGGCTTTTTACAGGTAAACCTACGATAGGTGCTAGTTGTAGGTTTACTATTATTTGGAGAATTTATGCCGAAGCTGCGGTTTATTTTTACCCCATTAGCAGAAAAGCTCCCTGGGATCCGGATTACTCATATGGTTTTGGTTATTTCGACTGGCGTTCATTTCGTTTATCTCTTACTTATGGTAATTGGGCGGTTAATCGATTCCCTTGGAATAAAAGTTATTACCCGAATTATGGTTTCCTGGATGGAAATTTTAAAATAGCAGCAAATTGGATATGGTGATGAGAAGTTCAAAGTTCAAAGTTCAAAGTTCAAAGTTTATACTAATAGTATTTCTACTATTAGCAAACTCTGTTAATGCTCAATTGAAATTTGTAGTGGAGGATTTTGAAGGCTTTGCTGATGGCACTTCTGATCTGAAAGCAAATGGAGTTTTTACTTTTGGAAATATCAAAGCTGCTGTTAATTCTAAAGTAACTGATGATAAGGGATATTTAGGGGAGAGGGTGATTGAATTAAACAAAACAGGAAATTTAGACTACGGAGGCTGGGGGAAAGGACTTAGTTTAAATGTAGAACTTTTTCCCAACCAGGATTATCTTAATTTTTTTGTATCAGGAAGCAATAGCTGTATTATTAAAATAGAATTACAAGAAGATGATAATGGCAATGGTGCATTTGAAAAAAATTTGGATGACTCCTGGAACTTTACATTAGAGCATAAAAATACTGTTGTATCTGAAAAGAATAAAGACAATTGGGAATTAGTTTCTATACCCTTGCATAAATTTAAAGATCTTAATCCCGGTGGAGATGGTGATTTTAATATCAATTATAAACAAGGCAAGCTGATCTCTATCATAATCAGTTTCATTGATCCATCTTGCTATCCGGGATCCGGTAATACAAGGAATGATGCCGTATGGCTTTTTGATTTTATTTGTTTTTCAAAAGGTAAATTACCTTCAGGGAAAGAGCTTGTTGATCTGCCTTCGGCTTCAAAAAATGACTTTTGTGGTTTAGGTGCATGGTCAAAAGAAGGAAATACAGCTGATTTTTCTGCTATAGCAAAAACTTTTGAAAGTAATTTTAAGTGTAATAAAAAGCTGGGAGTTGTTCATTTTTTTCAACCTTTTGCGGTGGATGGTGGTAATACCCAAAACCATTATCCATCGATAGAAAGAGTTAATAAGGTAATAGAACAGGGATATCTTCCAATGATAACTTTAGAAGATCACTTTGTAAACCTGCCTGCCGGACAGGCAGGCGCAAGCCTCTCTATGAAACAACCCAATTTATATAGCATTGTGGAGGGACATCTGGATCCTTTTTTTGCGGCCTGGGCAAAGGAGATAAAACAAGTGAATGGTACGGTTCTATTAAGAATTTTGCATGAATTTAATGGCAATTGGTATCCTTGGTGCATTGTTAACAATGACAGAAACCCTGACTTATTCAAAAAAGCATTTATACATATTCATGATCTTTTCACCGCACAAAATGTGAAGAACGTAAAATTTATATGGTGTCCTAATTCAATGTCCTTACCACAGGAAAAATGGAATTTTATTATGGACGCTTATCCCGGAAATGAATATGTTGATTATTTGGGATTGGATATATATAATGGAGCAGGTGAAAGTAGACTGTGGCGATCTTTTAGAAAGGAAGGGATTGAAAATTATTATCTATTGACCCAACAATTAGATAAACCTTTATTTATTTGTGAAATAGCATCACGTGAACGTGAGAGCAATGAATCTAAATCAGCGCAAAATAAAGCGGAATGGATCAAGCAAATGAGTGAAGCGCTTACAACAGATATGTCTAAGATCAGATTATTAACGTGGTTTAATGAGAAAAGTACATTTAAAGTCAATTCTTCAATAGAAGCACAAAATGCTTTCCAAAAATACATTATGCTAAATGATCATTTTAAGTCAGGCATAGAAAATATATACCCTCTTGTGAGCGACTAAATTTTATTTTTCAGCCACCTTCACTAGTTTTTGGTGCGATATTTTACCGTTTACATTTACTTTAATAAAATATACCCCCGTGGCCAATTCATGTGTAGTTAATTCTTCCTGATAATTCCCGGCAGGTTTATTACCATTGAAAATTAATAAGGCCTGTTTTCCGATCACATCAATAAGTTCTAATTGTACGCTTGAATTCTCAGAAAGAGTGTAAGCAATACTGATATTATTCATAAAAGGGTTAGGAAAAATTTGGATTAAATCCTGAGATATACCTTCTGTAATGCCAATATTGGTGCATATTCCCGGCATATTTCCATCAAGCCATGTGGTGCGGCCAGAGATCCAATTCTTGAGATCAGTTAGTTCTGTTTGGTAAGTAGCCCCTGTTTGATTTTGAGGATTTGGAGAAATGTAAGCTCCCAAAATAGGCCATTGGGTAAAATTGCGTTGTTGTGATTCCTCTAGTTTAGCAGCGCTTTGGTCTATATAAGAATTGAGAGAATTCGTGCTCAGGATTCCTTGTCGTAGCTCGTTCCAGCGACAATTTAATTTATTTACAAAAACAGGATCCTGTAAGAATTTACTCCACCAGGTGGGGGATGGATGAACATCTCCCGGTATTTGGTATTGCCATCCGGCGGTAGAAAAAGCATTTCCATAATTGCAATTATGCCAGGAAAGATCATAATCCCATACCGGCCCGATGTGTAATTTTCCTCCTTTGCTTATGTTGTCCTTGTATAGATATGTACTTAGTTTGTATCCATCCACATTTTTACATAATTCTGTAATAATAAAATAATCAATAAATGATGTTACATCAATGTAGCCGGGATAACCGTTGGTTGGATGAGCAAAGGAGGGGGAGTTCATTACTGTTTCAAAATTATCCATGTAGTCTTTGATATACGTCTTTTGTTGAGAAGTAATGGCGGTATCTTTTGGATATACGTATTGATAATAAAATTTTGCATTGGTTTGTGAATTGCCGGCCAGCAATGAATACCAGCCATCTTCATTTGTTCGGTCTATTTTTATGATATAACCTCCTGTGACATCAGGATTTAGATTATCAAACATTGTTAATTTTGAAATATCTATTCTTTCTTTATTTCGTTTAGGCTTTTCAATTAAAGCATACACACCTCTGTATTCATTGTTTAAAATCAGTTCCACATGTCTGAAGCGCGGAGCATAATTACCCATCTGACGAAACAATTCATATGTTATTGGATTTCTGATAAGAGTTTTATCAGGGTATGCAGGTATTAAGGTCCAGTCACTTTCTTCAGGCATACCTAATAAAGAAGCGTCCAGTATACTTCCTGAAGCATCACGGGTTTCAATAGAATACGGTTTTTTTGCAAAAACCTTCGAACTGCTTCCACGGATATGGATCATTGTTTTTCCATTATAATTATTTTTAGGATCTGTTAGATTATTTCTTTGTCCCGTGCCGTTATCAATTATTCCCATATCTACCATCACTTCTGTTTCAGATATGGTTTGATTGTTTGTATTGATTGTTATAATTGGAAGGTTGGAAGACGTGAATGAAACCGCCGGAGGCGGTGTATTACTAAACATTATACTCCAGGTAATTACGCTTCCTGTGTTAGCTGCGACATTATAATCGTGTACAACTAATTTCCAAGTGCCATTACTATTTTGCCCGGTATTAAAACGTCCTAAATAACCTACCGGTTTATAATTTCCTGTATAAGGTGCATTGGCAGTAGTTATCGACGTACTTGCTTTACTGTTAAAGCAAGTGCTTACATAATTCGCGCCGGATGCACTTGAAGCCCAGTTTAATTCTACTAAGGTTCCTGCTGGTGATTGTAAATAAATATGTAATTCGGAAAGTGCAGGATGGGTTATATCAATGCATACTTCTTCTATTCCAAAAGAATTATCCAGTTGTGTCGGGCTTAGCCCCGTTACCGGAATATTAAAATAATTATACTGTCCATTATCCGGAATGATTCCTCCGGCTCCCGTAAATAATTGTGCTTGAATGCAAAAAGAAAAAAAGAAAAAAACAAGCGTAATGATTTTTTTCATGATCAGGGTCTTATTAATTAGATAATTCGCGTTTTGCATCTATACTTAAGGTTGCATGCGGTACGCTTCTTAATCTTTCTTTTCCAATTAATTTTCCTGTACTTCTGCAAATTCCATAACTTTTATTTTCGATGCGGATAAGTGCATTTTGGAGGTTCTGAATGAATTTTTCTTTTCTTACGGCAAGTTGAGCCGTATCTTCCTTTGATAAAACCTCACTGGCATCTTCCATTGATTTTAACGTTGGCGAAGTATCGTTTGTTCCATGGTCATCACGTAGTGAAAGAATATCTTTTAATAATTCATAATCTGTTTTTGCTTCATCCAATTTTACTAAAATTAATTCCTTGAATTCGTTCAATTCGCTTTCTGAATACCGGACCTGCTCCTGTTGAATCTTTTCTTTACTCATCTATATTTTTTATTAATGTATATGCGAATTTATTTCTAATTATAGCTAACTATTCTTCATTTTCGCTTAGGTAAGGCTTTGAATAGCCAAAAGGTGTTAAAAAAAAGCTAGCGGTATAGTTCTTGTTACCTGTTATCAGCATTCGTTGAAACAGGAAAAAAAATAGCTTGAATGCCTATTATAATAGCCAACAACTGTTAAATGATAGTTTGTAGGCTAACTTACAAAGAACGAATACGTTAAATCAAAAAGTTTGAGAGGTTTGAGGGGAGTGTTCACTTAAAAAATATAAAATGAAAAATATAAAAAAAGTAGTTTATATGAGTCTTTTCACACTGAGCTTGCTTTTTGCAAAAAATAGTACAGCTCAACAAATTTCTAATCATTATTTTGGTGTAAATGCATGGATGCCAGATACTATAGGTAATGCAAAAGCATGTACAGATCCTCCATGTATTTTGAATGGTAAATTGCATAAGCAATGGGGGAATATTAAAAATAGTAATGCCTCTATTGTTCGTTTTGGCGGTATCGCACCAGATAAAAATATGCCTACCAATTATCAATATATCCGAATGATTGATTCTATTCGTGCAAATGGAATGGAACCCATCATGCAGGTACCGTTCCATGACCATCGTTATACAGCTTTGCAGGCTGCAGATATTGTACGGTATATCAATATTACTAAAGGCAGGAACATTAAATACTGGATCATTGGAAATGAACCTAATTTAGGTTATGGTTATAAAACTTCAGCGCAAGTAGCAAGGTATTTCAAACCATTTGCGTCCGCAATGAAAACAGTGGATCCGTCCATTCTGACTGTTGGACCTGAATGTGCATGGTTTGATGAAGGGATAATGAATGGATTAACCACTCCTAACGGACCAGATGACATTACCGGAAGAGATGCTGCAGGAAGATTTTACCTGGATGTGATCACATTCCATACTTATCCTTTTAGTGGCGGACAGTCAAGAGCAGATGTTATTTCAAAGTTGACAGCACCAGGTAGTTTTCAGGACGATCTTGTAAATCTTAATAATAGATTGAATATCTGTAATGCGGCACACGGGAGATCAGGGTCTTCAAAAATTAAAACAGCCATTACAGAAGCAAATATTGCTTATCAAAACAGTGAGGAAAATTTATCAGGCTTAGGAACCAGCAGTTTTATTGGAGGGCAGTTTGTTGCTGAAATGCTAGGCCTTGGTATGAAACACGGTGTTGATTTTATTAATATTTGGAGTGTGATCGAAGGAAATGGTCTCGGATATTTAGATGGTTCAGGTAATAAAAAACCATCTTATTATCACTTTAAAATGCTGGCGGAAAATTTTAAAGGAAATTATGTAGCCGGGATCACCAACAAACAAAATGTTAAATCGTTTGCTTCTCAAAATGGCCAACGCATTAATGTTATGATCATGAATCAGGACCAGGCAAATTTTAATTACACTGTTGGTTTAAATGCAACGGCGATTAAGGGTACAAACCCCTTAAAGATCAATATCAGTGCAAATATTACAAATGAATACAGTGATGCAATACCCGCTCAATCTTCGGTATTACTTACTTTTAATTCATCAGGAGTGATTGTAAAGAAAACAGAATATTCTCTTAACGGGCATGCTGCGGCTAATAAAGCTCCTACTGTTACACAATACATTGTAACAGATATAGCGGATGAAAATATCCAAAATAAATTTGATCTGGGAATTAGTGTTTTTCCAAATCCAACGGAAGGGAAATTCACTATTAAATTGAATGAAGCAAATGTTGAAGAAAGAAATATTGAGATCAATCTTGTTAATATTATTGGTCAGGAAGTACTCAATAAAAAATCCACATTTTTGAATTCTAAGCAGGAAATAGAGTTGGATCCAAGTATTGCCAGCGGAGTTTATATTGTGAGAGTAAAAGAAGGAACACAGGTGGTGACTGAAAAAATTGTTTTAGAAAAATAGTAATGCGAACAGAGTAAAAATTAACCTCATCCGCGATAAACGGATGAGGTTTTTTGTAAAAATTTTTCTTGATTTTTCTGCCGTTTTTTTTCTTAAAATATTGAAAAAATCAAACCATTATTTTTCGGTTTGAGTCTATATAAAACCCCCGATTATCGAATACTGCTGAAAAAATCTTGCATCTCTAATAGGTTTGCATAGAATAAAGTAGCAAGTGTTGTTTTAGTATCGATTAATGAAAAATAAATTATCGAAAGTTTTAATGTTAGGATGGGAATTTCCGCCAATTATAAATGGTGGATTAGGCATTGCCTGTCATGATCTTTCAGCTGCTATGTCAGAATTAGCAGATGTAACAATGGTTGTTCCAAAATCCAGTCCGGGATTTAAAGTAAAAAATGTAAATCTGGTTGGGATAAATAATGTTGATGTAGCAATGTTTGAAAAATATTTTAAAAATGATGAAGAATTACCATTTAAGCTTCATTCAGTACCGGCTGACCTGGATCCTTATTATGTAGAAAGCCTGGCAAATTCAGAATGGAAATCAGGAAAGGTTCAAGCATTAACAGGGAAACAAAAATTAGAATCTTTTAATATTGATAATTTATATGGAGGAGATGTAATTAATAAAGTACATCAGTATGCTGAGATCACTTTAACATTGGCTGCAACTATTGATTTTGATGTAATTCATGCACATGATTGGATGACGATGCTTGCAGGGATAAAAATAAAACAGCGTACAGGTAAACCATTAGTGATGCATATTCATTCCTTAGAAGTGGATAGGAGCGGTGAAAACAGCAAAGGTTGGGTGTATGAGCTGGAAAAAAAAGGGATGGAATATGCCGATCTGCTTATTCCTGTAAGCAATTTCACAGCTAATAATATCCATCAGTATTATGGAATTGATAAATTAAAAATGGCGGTAGTACATAATGGAAGCAATGTGGTAAAAGCATATAAAAGTGAGCGGAAATTTAAAGAAAAAACGGTTTTGTTCGTTGGCCGGCTTACAAGACAAAAAGGGCCAACACGATTTCTTGACATAGCTGCAAAAGTATTAGAAAGAAATCCCGATATAAGATTTGTAATGGCGGGGGTAGGAGATTATTTTAAAACATTGCTTGAGCAAAGCTCCTATAAAAATATCGGTAATAGGTTTCACATGACCGGATTTTTAAATTTGGAAAAATTGAATTATTTGTTTTCTGTAAGTGATGTTTATTGCATGCCATCATTATCAGAACCCTTTGGTTTATCGGCCGTTGAAGCCGCACAATTTGGCATTCCCTGTGTGATATCAAAGCAATCCGGAGTAGCAGAGGTTTTAAATGGTTCCCTCATGTTCGATCATTGGGATACAGATAAAGCGGCCGATTGCATTTTGAATCTGATCAATGATCAGGTATTGAGGGATAAAGTGGTGGAAGACGCTTCACAAAATCTAAATAATATTACTTGGGAGCTTTCCGCCAAAAAAGTAGTAAATGCTTATTCAGTTAATCTAAATTAAAAACCATATACATGCCATCTATTTGCTTTTACTTTCAGGTACATCAGCCCTTCAGAATTAAGAACTATTCTTTTTTTGATATTGGTAGCAATCATTTTTATGAAGATGATATAAAGAATAAGGAGATCATGAATAAAGTGGCGGATAAATGCTATATCAAAACCAATCAAAAGATGTTGGAATTGATCAAACGTCATAATGGTAAATTTAGAATAAGTTATTCCATTAGTGGAACAGCTATTGAACAATTTGAAAAATATCGTCCTGATGTTTTACAATCATTTATTGACCTGGCCAATACGGGTTGTGTTGAAATTTTATCTGAAACGTTTTCTCATTCACTTAGCTTTATTTATTCCAAACAGGAATTTTACAGGCAGGTAAAAAAACATGCCGCGATCATAAAAAAATATTTTAACCAGGTTCCCAAAGTATTCAGAAATACAGAATTGATTTTTAATAATGAATTAGCTGTATATATAGAAAACATGGGATATAAAGGGATCATTTGCGAGGGAGTTGATCGGTTATTGGGTGACAGAACCCCTAATTTTTTATATCAACCGGTTGGTACAAAAAATATAAAAGCATTATTAAAGAATTATCGTTTGTCTGATGATATCGCTTTTCGATTTTCCGACAAAGGCTGGAAAGAATTTCCGCTAACAGTTGATAAATTCAAACATTGGATATATGCTGTTGCAGGCAATGGAGAAGTCATCAATTTATTTATGGATTACGAAACGTTTGGCGAACATCAATGGGAGTCAACCGGAATTTTCAATTTTATGGATCACCTGCCGGGAGAAATTTTAAAACACTCAGATTTTAATTTTAAAACACCTTCGGAAGTTATCGAAAGCTATCCTGCCAGAGAGGTATATGATGCACATAATTTTATTTCATGGGCAGATATGGAGAGGGACCTTTCGGCATGGTTAAGCAATTCAATGCAGCAGGAAGCCATCAAACGTATTTATTCAATTGAAAAAGAGGTATTGGCAACAAGTGATCCTGAGATATTAAAAGTATGGGAGCGTCTTCAAACCTCTGATCATTATTATTATATGTGTACTAAATTTTGGAATGATGGTGATGTGCATAAATACTTCAGTCCATTTGATTCCCCATATGATGCATATATGTATTTCATGAATGTATTCAGTGATCTGGAATGCACATTAAAAGAGCGTAAAAAATCTATACTTCAGGAAATAAATTACAGTCATATTAAGTTAAAAAAGAAAAAACGGCGTATAAATCCGGTAAAGCAATTACCTGTAAGTTTGGATTATATTGATAATGTGATCCATGCTAAACCACTTCAAATAAATTAACATGATTTTAATTGCAGATAGCGGTTTAACAAAAACAGATTGGCGCTTAATAGATAGTAAGCGGAATATTTATCAATTTAACACAATTGGTTTTAACCCCTATTTTCAAGATGCCAAAACAATTGCTCTGGAGATAAGCGAAAATCTTTTGCCTAAAATCAAATTACATTCACTGGAATCGATCAATTGTGCGGATATGCACGTTTATTATTATGGGGCAGGCTGTTCAAATGAAGAAAAATGCGAATTAGTACAAAACGCTCTTCACCAAATTTTTCCGCAAGCCAGAATAGCTGTAGAACACAATTTGCTGGCAGTGGCAAGGGTATTGTGCGGTAAAAATAAAGGTATTGCCGCTATTTTGGATACAGGTTCAAATTCTTGTTATTACGATGGTGTGAAAATTGAAAAAAATAATACATCCTGGGGTTATGTTTTAGGCGATGAAGGAAGCGCAGCATATTTAGGGAAATTATTTATTCAGGATTATTTGAATAATGAAATGCCTCAAAAGATCGCTACGGATTTTTATAAAACATATAAATTAAATAAGGAAAGTATTTTTGATGCCGTATATAGAAAACCAATGCCGGGTATATTTTTGGCTTCATTCAATAAATTTATTTACCAAAATCAATATGAGAAATACATAAATGACCTGATTGTTTTCTGTTTCAATCAATTTTTTGATAAACATATTTGCAAATATCCTAAACACCGTGATGTCAAGATGAATTGTGTTGGTTCCGTAGCGTACTATTATAGTAATCTATTAAAATCGGTCGCTGAAGATAGAAGTGTAAAAATTGATAGGATCATAGAAGCTCCGATCTCCGGATTGACTTTATATCATTTGCAGGAAGAATCTGTTTTATACACTCCGGCCAGGAATAAAATTACTCTATTTAATGAATCAATTTCACCTGAAT